>JAJRPW010000027.1 GCA_024280585.1 Alphaproteobacteria bacterium | reverse complement strand
TCCATAACATTTTATATATTTCGCCGTAGGTTCGCAGATAGATTTTTTCGGATTTGTTTTCCAGATTATATGAGCCCCAAGGAAGGGACTGAGGCACTTGCTGATGCGTTGACGGTAATGGTCGGTAAAATGGACAATAGAGATATTGAGCTGGAAGAAAAAAAAGAAAAGGCCGAGGCGGCAAACAAGGCAAAGAGCGATTTTTTAATTAGTGTTTCGCATGAACTTAGAACGCCTATGCATGCTATATTAAATTTTGCAGAAATGGGAAAAAATAAGCAAGGGCAGGCGCCGTCAAAGGAGTTATATAAGAAATATACGAAATATTTTTCGCGTATTGAAGAGAGTGGTGAAAGATTGATGATATTGATAGATAGCCTGCTGGACTTGACGGCTTTGGAGCTGGGAAAGGCCAGTTTTTCTTTTGATAATGCAAATATAGAAAAATGTGTAGAAAAATCCCTGAAAGAGCTTTCCTCTTTGGTTGAAAGTAAAAAGTTGAAAGTAGCTGTTTCAAATAAGCTGAAAAGGAATTCGTATGTATTTGATTATAATAAGATATATCAGGTTTTGATTAACCTTTTATCGAATTCTATTAAATTTACTCCTGAAAAAGGTGATATTAATATAAATATATTTAGCAAAAAGCTTGCTATTGGGTATAAAAATGAAATAAAAGGGGTGTGCGTGTCTATTATTGATGGCGGACAAGGTATTCCCGCAGGTGAAGTTGAAGATATTTTTAAAAAATTTGTTCAAAGTAGTGATACCAGGCCTGCCGGAGGTGGAAGCGGTATAGGTTTAGCTATCTGTAAGGAAATAGTTAATGCTCATGGCGGCAAGATATGGGCTGAGAATAATGGTAATGGAAAAGGCGCTTGTTTTACTTTTATTATCCCCGAAGATTGTGAAAAATTGGGGGGTGAGTTTGATAATGAAAAATAGGGTGTGCTATGAAGATTTTGGTTGTGGACGATGAAGAGGTTAATAGAGACCTTTTAAATGAATATTTAATTGATGAGGGTTTCGAAGTCGTTTTTGCGGTGGATGGAGAGGATGGCTACGACAAAATATCCAATACTGATGATATATCGGTTGTTTTGCTGGATAGAATGATGCCGAAATTAGACGGTATGGGCTTCCTTAAGCGTATAAAACTCAATCCTAAATTTAAAGATATTCCAGTTATTATGCAGACGGCAGTGGCGGAAAGTGAGAGTATAGTTGAAGGAATAAATTCTGGTGCTTACTACTACCTTACTAAACCTTATAAAAAACAGATATTGCTATCAATCGTAAATGCAGCGATTAATGATGCGTTCTACGTTAATGAGGTTATAGACGAGGTTAGAAATAACAAGCAAACATTGGGTTTATTAAAAAAGGCTTACTTCGAGTTTAGGACTATTGATGAGGCTCAGAACTTAACTTATTTTATTGCCAATAGTTTTCCGGATCCTGAGCGTGTTGTTTTGGGTCTGTCTGAAATAATGATTAATGCCGTGGAGCATGGTAATTTAGGCATAACTTATGATGAAAAAGCTAGTTTTTTGATTGATGGCACTTTAACGGATGAGATAGAGCGGCGGATGAAGCTGCCGGAGAATGTAAAAAAAGTTGTTGGGGTTGAGTTTGAAAAGGGTAGTGATGAAATTTGTGTAAAAATATCGGATGAGGGTGATGGTTTTTGTTGGAGCGATTTTTTAGAGATAAAACCATCGCGTGCGACGGATCCTAATGGTCGTGGCATAATAATGGCACGAAAAGTTAGTTTTGATAAGTTGGAATATATTGGTTCCGGTAGTGAGGTTCGCTGTATTGTAAATACCGAGTGTTTTTCGAAGAACGCTAAGAGCGCTTAGGTTAGGCATTGTAGACATTGGTCGGAGCGATTTGTTTGAAGTTCCGTCATTATGAGCCGAAGGCGCGGCAATCCAGGGGCGAAATAGCAAGATTCGCACCTTTGTCATGGCGCCTGATAATTACTGGGAAAATCGTTATATGGTTGGCATGCCTTATTCTTCAAAAAACGGCACATCAAAAAGCTGGTTGTCATCTGCGCTTTTTTTGCTGGTGCGTGGCGGATAATATGGATTATCCGCTTCAGGGTCGTATATTGGATATTTATACTCATTTTTATATGGTTTATACGTTTTTGGTGGGTAATAAGGGTTGTCTGCGGATGGGTCATATCGTGGGTATTTAGCTGGTAGTTGATACTTTTCCTTTTCAAAGGGGGCGTATGTTTTGGATGGGTAATATGGATTATCCGCTTCAGGGTAGTGTGTCGGTATAAACCCTTCAAATCTATTACGTTGGATGTTTTCTTTTAGTACGGATTGTTTATTCATAGCTGCAGTGTTGCAACCACTTATTGTCGCAATAATAACGATGGCGAGAATGTAGTGTTTTTTCTTTGCAACAATCATATGAAAATTATTTGGAATGACTATAAATCGGCTAATTTATTTATTTTTGCGCGAAGATTATTTACGTCACTGGATTTGCAGTGATATGCGTCTGCGCCTGATTTTACTGCAAGCACGATTGCATCAGTGTCCACTTCTGCGGAGCATATTATTATATACGGTTTAAAAGGTGAGGGGATATCTTTTAGGGCGATAAGGAATTCTATGCCGTTCATATTTGGCATATACATGTCTAAAATAATTGAGTCTGGCATATTATTTTCACAGACTTCCAGGGCTTTTTGCCCATCTTCCGCTTCAACTATATCAAGTGATGCGTCCTCTACTATTTTTCTAATAATTTTTCGTTGAGTCGAGCTGTCGTCAACTATCAAGCATGTTGTCATAATGAATCCTATTTAGTATTACTCTATTTATAATAGATAAATAGATTGTTTAATTCAACCCATGTGTTTAATATATTTTATTAATAGGTGCAAAATATATTTTTGGAGTTTGTATGGTTAGTGATATTAGAAAAAATTTAGACAAGGTTACGGGCGAGTTGTTAGAGAGTTTTGTTTCTTTCGATAAGGATAAGGTTTTGCATTTTCAGGCCGGGCTGCATGCGTTATACGATGCACAAAAAAAGCGTAATGAAAGTGAGAAAATTAACCTTTATACCATATGTGATACGTCTTCTCTTGAGGGGTTATTAAAGGATTACGGCATTTCCAAGGAGGATTTTGAAAAAGTTCCTTCGGCCATAAAAGAATGCAATTCCAGTGGATTAAAGGCGAGTGTTAATATTTTACCTGAGCTTTTGCAGAGGGCGGTTGATAAGGTTAATTCGAAGGCCAGGTCTTTTTTATATGAGGTTCCGGCAGCAGGGATGATTGCCGTGTCACTAAATTTAGTTAGCAGCGAGGTTAAAAATGCATTAATTGCCAGCCAGGCTGGCGAAAGAATTTTACAGGCAACAGAGCGGACTTCGGTGATTAATCCCAGTATGTTGGCGGCGCATAAAGACTCTATTTTAAAAGATAGAATTTACGATTATGGCAGTGATGTGCGGTTGGCAAGGCCGTATATAGGCGGTTTTGGTGATGATCCAAAATATCTTATTGCCGCTAAAGCGATGCATCATTTGGCCGATATATTAGAAGGTGGGGTGCGCTTATACCCTAAAATGATTGAGTATAGTTACGTACAGGAGGCTATAAATAGGTTTCGTTTTTTATCTGCTGGTATTTTTTCCTATTCGTCTGGCATGTTGAAACAGGCTGGTGAGACTGATGCTGCAGAGAAAATTGATGTATTGGTTCAGCATATAACGCAAAAGGGTAATGGTAGAAAATTTGTTGAAATATTTGATTTTTATGGGGCTATGGAGACTGTAGAGGTTGGATTAAGAAGGTCTTCTAATGATTTGAAAAATAACAATATTTTGAGCAGCAAAGAGGTCTCTGACTTAAACGAGTTGATCGGAATAAGGCGGGAGCAAATTAATCAATCTGAGGAGTTATTTGCCAGTGCTTAACCATCGGCTGCCAGGTTTTATTCCAGGGGTTTCTTTCAAATGATCCGGGAGCTGGCTTTTATCATATGTCTTTACGTCCAGTGAAATAAGGGGGATTAGTGGCACTCCAAGGTCAACTGAGCCGTTACTGCGGTCGACGAGACAGGCTTCCGCTACTATATTTCCGCCGTTTTTGCGAATACATTCATAGGCTTCCAGCGAGGATTTTCCTGTGGTTACAACATCCTCAATGACCAGTATATTACTTCCATCATCAATCGAAAACCCTCTTCGCAGTTCAAATTTTCCATCGACTCTCTCGCAAAACATTGATGATAAATTAAGTTGGCGAGCCATTTCATACCCTACGATAACTCCGCCCATCGCAGGGGAAATTACCAGGTCGATTTTTTGCCTATCAATTTTTTCCAGGATTTTTTCTGCAAGAAATTTACATAACCTATCGGCTCTTTGTGGGTCCATTAAAATTCTTGCACATTGCAAATATGTGTCGCTGTGAAGGCCGGATGATAGGATAAAATGTCCTTTTGAAATGGCTTCGGCTTCTTCAAATTCTTTTAAAATAGTATCATTATTCATAGCGGGGCCTATTTTTGTTCGTCATTGTCAATATCAAAAGGTGAAACGGAGTCATCATCATCGTGAGAAAATGGATCAAATTGTTCTGAATCATCCGAGATTACTGCCTCTTCGGTGGGTTCTAAAACTGGAGGGGGGGGCATTTCCGCAGCTGGATCAAAGTCGGTTGGTGGAGGTGGTAAGTTAAATTCTGAATTATCTTCTGTCGTCTCTTCCTCTGGTTCGGCCAAACTATCCCTAATCTGATTAAGGATTTCCGGTAGTGGTAGCGGTGGTACTTCACCATCAGACTCCTCCTCAACATCAACTTCGTCCTGCACTTCAAAATCCAGAGGTTCAGGTGGAGGGGGCAGAGTTTCTTCCATCTCAATGGGTTCAGGTGCTATTTCCGGTTCGAAATTAACTGGTTCTAAAGGAAGAATAGGCTCTGCATCAGGAAGGGGTTCCGGCTCTAATGTCGGTAACTCGCTGATTTCTTCATTGCTAAGGGTTGGCGGGGCTTCTCCTGTAGCTGCGGTATCGGGACCTACCATTTCCACTGATTCTAGGCTATTATAGTCACTTTCCTCCTGCGTTGTATCATTTTCTTCGGCGGCGGGAGGGGCGTCATCAAATGCTAGTGGCTCCGGTCCTTGATCGGTTTCTATTGCAATATCTTGAGGTCGATATTCGTCTATAGCCGCTGTGCCTGGGCCGACCATTTCAACGCCGGCTGGCAGTTCATTTTGTGGTGGTGTGGAATAGACCTCTGTTGTTTCTATCGGCGGAGAGTCGGTTGCTTCATTGGTATAAGCCGCATTTAGTTCTTGATCAGCCTCTTCTGCTACCGGAGCAATTTGTTCTGGAATTTCCTCTGCCGGAGCTTCAATATAAGGCTCGGGAGCTTCTATTTCTGCAGGAATTTCAGGTGGGGCTAAAGGCTCTGAATCTGGATTAAACTCAAGTGGTTCCGGGGTATGCGGCAGAGAATCACCATTTTCTTCTTCCGCGTCAGCTTCTTCATTAGTATCAAATAAAAATTGTTCGGATGATTCTATACCAGGGGCGGCGGGCGGCATTGCAGGTTCCGGCTCTGAATAAGCCATTTCAGCGGCCGGTTCGGCAGGCTGAATATGTTCTGGTTCGGCAGCTTCCACCTCTTCAATGATCGGTTGATCAGCCACCTCTTCCTGTGCTGGTTCTTCGGGATCGATATGCTCCTCTTCTTCCTCCATATCATCATTTATTTCGGCTCTTAATGACTCCATGCTTATCTGCTCAGTTGGGGCAGGCTTTTTCTTTTTACCGATAATAACAATGATTGCGACCAGGAAAAACAGGGCGGAAATTGCCCGCAAAACCCACATAATCAGCCCGCCACTATCAAGTTCAAGCCCTTGCGTCATCGTTTCTAGATTATGAGTGCCCATACGTAATTTTTCGATGCGGCCATTGTCGGATATATAGGCATTAAGGGTTGCGCCGGTTTGTTTGGCGATAATGCTTGCTGACCCTGGGTTTGCGCTGTTAAAACTGATTCTGAAATCGCCTATCTCCGGGGCGGCGGGGTCGAGGCCGTAATAATAATATTTCCCTTGATCCAGTTTGAAGGCTTTTTGCCCGGATTCATTAAGTTTTGCAAAAGTTTTCGGGGTTAGGGGAACCGGGTCTTTTGATTGTATTTTTTGAGCCAGGGATTCAGATAGTCTAAAGGCTCCCAATTTTATCTCTGGAGAGTCCCATTTATTAGATTTAATCAGGAAGTTTTTGGGATTTTGATGATCGGAATCTTTGACATCTATTATTTTATCAAACCATTTTTTATCAAATTCACCGTTGTTTTCGATCCATTGGAATATTTCCACCTTGCGTTCCAAAAAAATGCCGTTAGCTGTGACATTAAGCATCGGATCAGTGAAGTCTGTTGTTTTTATCGGGCCTGCAACATGCACCAAACTATTATTATTTAATGGGTTGGCAGTTTTTGAGGAGATGGTTTTTACGTCTGTTCCAGAGGAAAACAGCAGGCTTGCCGCTGCAATTACAACGGCTATAATTAGCACAGCAAAGCCAATTAACATACGTTTCTTGCCGGTCTTTTTGGCGACAGGTTGTTCTATAGCCATTTCATCATCGGAGGTTGTGGAATCGATTCCACCATCCACCTCTGAGACATTTTCATCCTGGAACTCATCATCGTTCATAAAGCGCGCTTCAACCTGAAATTA
>JAJRPW010000026.1 GCA_024280585.1 Alphaproteobacteria bacterium | reverse complement strand
CATCAACACGCCCGGTAATCCAGTAATATCCGTCTTTATCTCGTTTGGCACCATCCCCAGCAAAATAATAGCCTGGATAGCTGCTAAAATAGGTTTCAACAAATCGTTGATGATCCCCATATAAAGTACGTGCCTGAGAAGGCCAAGGATGATCAAAAACCAAAATACCTTCACATTCTCCTTCTAAAATCACGCCTTCATTATCGACAATCTTAGGATTAATACCAAAGAAAGGTAAGGTGGCTGAGCCAGGTTTTAAATCGGTTACGCCCGGAAGTGGCGTTATCAAAATAGCGCCAGTTTCCGTTTGCCACCAGGTATCGACAATGGGGCATTGGCCATTTCCTACCACATGATAATACCATTCCCAGGCTTCGGGGTTTATCGGTTCACCTACACTACCTAAAATACGCAGGCTACTACGCTGAGTACGCTTTACATAGTAATTTCCTTGCGCCATTAATGCTCTGATGGCTGTGGGTGCAGTATAAAATATATTAACCTGGTGTTTATCAATAACTTGCCAAAAACGATCTGCTTCTGGATAAGTAGGTACACCTTCAAACATTACTGTCGTCGCCCTATTACATAAAGGGCCATAAATAATATAAGAATGCCCTGTAACCCAGCCAATATCAGCTGTACACCAGTATATATCCCCTTCGTGATAATCGAATACATATTTATGAGTCATGGCTGCCATCAGTAAATAACCGCCCGTAGTATGCACGACCCCTTTGGGTTTGCCCGTTGATCCTGATGTATAAAGGATAAACAAGGGATCTTCTGCATCCATTTGTTCTGGTTGGCAATCTTCTGAAGCCTGCTCCATCGCCTGATGATACCAGATATCCCGAGTATTATCCCATGCGACTGCATTGCCGGTATTTTTAATCACAATCACTTTTTTTAGATTTGGACAGCCGGCGGCTGCAAGATCTGCATTTACTTTGATAGGAATGGATTTTCCGCCGCGAACGCCCTCATCAGAACAAACCAGGTATTGACAGTCAGAGTCGAGAATACGATCTTTCAGTGCTTCAGCAGAAAAACCACCAAATACAATGGAATGAACCGCCCCAATTCGAGTGCAGGCCAAAATCACGGTAGCAGCTTCTGCAATCATCGGTAAATAAATACAGACCCGATCACCTTTTTTTACCCCTAGGGACTTTAAAACATTGGCGAATTTACAAACTTGTTGATGTAATTCCTTATAGCTGATTTTTTTATCTTTACCGGGATCATCACCTTCCCAGATAATAGCAGTCTGCTCACCATGAAATTGAAGATGTCGATCCAGACAGTTGACGCTAACATTTAGCTTGCCTCCTTTAAACCAGCTAATCTCTCCTTTCGGATAATCAAATGTTAATGTTTTATCCCAAGGTTTACTCCAGTCAAGAAATAATTCGGCCTGTTCAGACCAAAATTTTTCTGGATCACGAATGGATTGTTGATAAAGTGCCTGATAGGTTTCCTTTGTAAAATATGCAGATTTCGCAATATTAGCTTTTACAGGATAAATTTTTTTTTGTTCTGACATTTGCAAACCCCATCAATGTATTTTTATACTACCTTAGTAAATCCCTCGATTAATTGCACGAATTTTTTTTATTGCTTGCGGATACCAGTTGGCAATAGCCCATTGCATAATATTGTGAACAGAAGTAGTTTTAAGATTTTCAGGTGGATTTTGTTTTAACAAATTCAATAATAAAAACAACGTTTTTTCCGGATTTTTACTTGATATGGCCTGAGCAAAAGTCTGTTTGCTCAATTTGTTGCCGTATTGATCGACTATCATAGGTACATGACAATAGGCAGGCGAAGGAAAGCCCAGCACTTGTTGTATAAAAAGTTGCTTAGGCGTTGACGGCAACAAATCAAACCCTCGCACTACATGACTGATGTTTTGCTGGTAATCATCTATCACTACTGCCAACTGGTAGGCAATAATATTATCTTTTCTTTTAACGATAAAATCGCCATATTGCTGCTGCAAGGAATGCGTCTGGTATCCTTGAATTTCATCAGCAAAACTTAATTTAATATCTGCTGTTTTAATTCGTAAAGCATAAGCGACATTCGACTCAATCTGCCTGTTTAAACAATGCCCAGGATAAACCGGGTGACCGAATAAAGATTTTCGGCTACATACACAGGGGTAAACAACCTTTTTTGCTATTAGTTTCTTGATTATCGCATGATAGTTATCGAGATGCTCACTTTGATAAAAAATCGCATCATCCCACTGTAAACCATAAACTTGCAAGATTTCTATCATGCTGTCAGCGGCACCCGAAACATTTCGAAAAGTATCCAGGTCATCAATGCGCAACAGCCATTTTCCTTGTTTTGACCTGGCCTGAAGAAAGCTGGCCAGGGCTGCATAGAGAGAACCTAGATGAAGAGGTCCGGTTGGGGATGGGGCAAACCGGCCAATATAACAGTTCTTCTGTTTAGACAGAATTCATCCCATTTGTTTTTCTCGAATTTCGTCCAACGTTTTACAGTCTATGCATAATACGGCTGTAGGACGAGCTTCAAGCCTGCGAACACCAATGTCAATACCACATGATTCACAAAAACCATAATCATTAGAATCTATCAATTGCAGTGAATCATCAATTTTTTTGATGAGCTTGCGCTCTCTATCGCGTGTTCTTAATTCCAAACTAAATTCAGATTCCTGTGTCGCTCTGTCATTAGGATCAGGGAAATTGGCCGCGTCATCTTGCATATGATGTACAGTACGATCGACCTCATCCATAAGCTCAGCTTTCCAGCTTTTCAGAATTGCTTCAAAATGGCTTAATTGAGCCTCATTCATGTATTCTTCACCTTTCTTTTCTTCGTAATGTTTAAAACTGAAAGGGGAATTTTCATCTTTAGACTTAACCATTCTCTAACTCCTGGCAAGATTTTTAAAAAGGCGCATTTTTACCAGAAT
>JAJRPW010000025.1 GCA_024280585.1 Alphaproteobacteria bacterium | reverse complement strand
TAATGCCTTGCCTAAAAAATTGCGTGACCCCAAGGCTTTTAAGCTATCTTCGGAGGAATTTGCTGTTGGTTGAAATCCCTAAAGTGGCTATGGTTTTTGCGGCTGGGTTTGGCAGGAGAATGCAGCCGATTACGGATACTATCCCAAAACCACTTATTAAAATTGCTGAAAAATCTATGTTAAACAGATGCTTGGATAGGCTTTTTGATGTAGGGGTTGAGAAGGCTGTTGTGAATACGCACTATCTCTCGCAGCAAATTGAGGAATGCATTAAGAGTCGCTCAGAAGATATTGTTATTTCTTATGAAAATCCGATTTTAGACACTGGCGGCGGGATTGTTAAAGCATTGCCATATTTAGGAAATAAGCCGATTTATACGGTAAATAGCGATATTATATGGGTTGATGGCGCGGTTCCTGCACTGAAAAGATTGGCGGAAAATTGGGATCCTAAAAAAATGGATGTGTTGATGCTGCTTTGCCCGCTGGATAAGGCAATTGGTTATGATGGGGCAGGGGATTTTAATCTGGCAGGTGATGGAGTTTTGCTAAGAGGCGGCGCGCATGATTACGTGTATACCGGCATTTCGATCGTAAATCCATTAATTTTCAAAGGGTTGGAAGAGAAACCTTTTTCGTTGTATCAGGGTTTTCTGAAGCCAAAATATTTGCAAGATGATGGTTCTCATAAGCGTATATTTGGTTTGGTGCATGACAATTATTGGCTACATATTGGAACGCCAGAGGGGATTGAGTTGGCGGAAGAGTTTTATAAAATGGCAGAAGCATGAGCAAAATTGTAGTAATAACGGGAGCTAGCGGAGGGCTGGGCGCCGCACTGGCAAAAGCTTATGCAAGGCAGGGCGTGAAATTATACCTCACAGGTCGCTGCGAAACGCGGCTAAAAGCGGTTAAAAAAGAATGTGAATTTTTCGGATCAATAGTTGCGATTAAGCTGTTGGATATAAAGAATTTTTCTGCGGTTGAAGCATGGATTGAAGGGATTTGCAAGAAGGAAAAAATCGATTTAATTATTGCAAATGCGGGGATTTCAGCAGGAACCGGCGGTGATGGTGAAGGAATTGATCAGGTAAAAAATATTTTTTCCACTAATATAGATGGTGTAATAAGTACGATTTGCCCGGTTATACCTTACATGCAGAAGAATAAATCGGGACAGATAGCGATAATAAGTTCACTTGCCGGGTATCGCGGATTGCCTAGTTCTCCGGCCTATTGCGCGAGTAAGGCGGCGGTAAAATCATACGGTGAGGCTTTGCGCGGATTGCTACAAAAAGATGGCGTAAAAGTTAATGTGGTCACGCCCGGCTACATAAAAACGGCGATGACGGATGCGAATGATTTTCCAATGCCGTTCTTGATGGATGCCGATAAAGCCGCGCATATAATCAAAAAACGTCTGGCAAAAAACCAGGCACGGATCGCATTTCCCTGGCCATTATATTTTCTGGCTTGGCTGATTGCGACCTTACCACCTGGCATCACAGACCCTATATTATCAAGGCTTCCTGCTAAAAAATGAGAGATATAATGACCTACAAATTTAATAAATCTATCTTGCGAGCTTATGATATACGTGGCATAACGGGCGAAACTTTGTCGCTAAAAGATGCGTTTTATCTAGGGAAATCGTTCGGCAGCTACCTTGAATCTGGTGCAAAAATATGTGTCGCGTTTGACGGTCGTCACAGCTCGCCCGCATTGGAGGAGGAGCTGGTAAAAGGCCTGTTATCAACGGGCGCAGAGGTGATTAGAGTCGGTCGCGGCCCGACACCAATGCTTTATTTTAGTGTCAAATATCTTAAAGCCGACGGCGGAATTATGATCACCGGGTCACATAACCCACCGGATCATAACGGTTTTAAGATGATGTTGGCGGCACTGCCCTTGCATGGCGACCAGATTTTAGAGCTGGGTAAAATAGCAGAAGATGGGGCTTTTAAAAACGGTTCAGGTTCCGTTAGTTTTGAGGATGTTAAGAGTGATTATTTAAGTCATTTGTTAAGTGCTGTAAAAGATGGTGAGGAGCTGAAAATTGCCTGGGATGCTGGCAATGGCGCGGCTGGCGAGATGATGAAAGATTTGACGGATAAGCTTCCAGGCACGCATATTTTACTTAATGAAAAAATTGATGGAGATTTTCCAGCACATCACCCGGATCCATCTGTCGAAGAAAATATGCAGCAGTTAATCGCCGTTGTGAAGGGCGAAAATTGTGATTTGGGCATCGCGTTTGACGGTGATGGCGACAGAATCGGCGTTGTTGACGCGGCAGGAAAAATGATTTTCGGCGATCAATTAATGGTGCTTTATGCGCGCGACATATTAAAAGAACATCCCGGCGGCAAAATCATAGCCGATGTCAAAGCTAGCCAAGTACTTTTCGACGATATTAAGGCGCATGGCGGCGTTCCGATCATCTATAAATGCGGCCATTCTTTGATAAAAACAAAAATGCATGAGGTGGGCGCACCGTTTGCCGGAGAAATGAGCGGGCATGTGTTTTTTGCCGATAATTTTGGCTTTGATGACGGTCTTTATGCGGCAATAAAATTGATTAATATCCTGGCTAATTCAGCGGAAAAAATCGGTGATATTATAGATAATTTGCCAAAAACATATAGCACGCCGGAGATCCGTTTCGAGGTTGATGAGGCAAGGAAATTTGCAATTGTTGAGGCGGTGAAAGAGGATCTGCAGTCGGAAAATGCTGAAATTAGTGATATAGACGGCGTACGGGTTTTGAGCAAAGATGGTTGGTGGCTGCTTCGGGCATCAAATACTCAAGCGGTTTTGGTCGCAAGATGTGAGTCGGAAAGTGAGGCTGGGCTTGAAAAATTAAAAAAACATTTATCAGGTATTCTGGCAAAAAACGCAGTTGAGATAGATTTTTAAATAAAAATATACTGATAATTCAGCCCGATATAATAAAAAATCCATTGTATTTATAAAATAACCTGCTATTAATCATTGTCTTTTTACAACATGCTTAGTTTTTGGAGTTTTTGGTATGGCGAGAGTAACGGTTGAAGATTGCGCGGAAATTGTCCCAAGTCGTTTTGAATTGGTGGCGTTGGCTTCGCAAAGAGCTCGGGCTATTGGTGCTGGTGG
>JAJRPW010000024.1 GCA_024280585.1 Alphaproteobacteria bacterium | reverse complement strand
TTGCCGTCAATTTTTACCTTGCCTGCTGCGATCAATTTTTCCGCATCTCTTCTGGAACATATCCCAGACCTGGCAATTACTTTTGCAATTCTTTCCGGTTTATTATTTTCAGGCATTATTATAATATCTTCATCAAAACAGCAAGTATACCTACGCCAGACACAATCAAAGTGCCAAGCCGGATAATTAAGCGACTTTCCATCATTTTAAGATCGGTTTTTGTTTCTTTGCGCAACTGTTCTATACTAACTTCAACTCTTGTTATATTGTTTGCTATGTCGGTCTTAAGGTTTGATTCGATCTGCGCCATATCGGTCTTAAGGTTTGCTTCAATTCCAGCCATATCATTTCTGAGGCTTAATATATCGGTCTTAAGGCTTGCTTCAATTCCAGCCATATCAGTTCTGAGGCTTAATATATCGGTCTTAAGGCTTGCTTCAATTCCAGCCATATCAGTTCTGAGGCTTAATATATCGGTCTTCGTTGCCAAATTAGAATTAATAATATCAACCCACAAAGACACCTGTGCCTCGGCCTGTTTTTTTGTATATCCTCCTTCATGCAAGCGTTTGTAAGCTGCATGACTGTCAAACATATAGCTGCCGCTTTGCAAAGGGGGTGTGCCAGCCCCGGTATGTTCAGTTCCCATGATAAACCACTAAATTAGTTCAATGACTGTATTATAGATCTATTTTCAAATAATGGCAATAGCTGTTGATATTTTAAAATCACAGGTGACATTAATGGATGGTGGTATTATATATAATGATGTCCATGAACTAATGTATACAAAATTAGGAGGTTTTATGCAAGACAGAGCTGTTGATGTGGTGAATATGGCCGGTAGCGTTGCTGCGGGTGACATGTCGGTTTTTGGGCTTATTGCTCAAGCGGATGTGGTGGTAAAAACGGTTATGCTGCTGCTTTTGGCCTCATCGTTTTGGTGCTGGGCAATTATTTTTAATAAATGGTCGAGCTTTAGAGATAAACGGTTTATGACTTCAAAATTTGAAAAAGCATATAGATCCAGCCGGGTTTTGGGGGCGTTGTATGATCGCATTAGCAAAAAAAGTTCAGGTGGGCCAATGGCTGATATGTTCGTTGCATCTATGTATGAATTTAGAGGCAATCAAGCCGCAGGGAGGGCTAAAAGAAGCGAGGATTCAATCAAAGAGCAGATTTATAGTACCGCTCAAAGAGTCAAGCATAACTGCCTGGATTCTATGGAAAGCAATTTGATATTCCTGGCGACGGTCGGATCGGCGGCTCCGTTTATTGGGTTATTTGGAACTGTGTGGGGAATCGTAAATAGCTTTCAGGCAATCGCCGCCACGAAAAATACTAGTCTTGCCGTAGTTGCACCGGGAATTGCTGAGGCATTATTGGCGACGGCTATGGGGCTTTTTGCGGCTATTCCTGCGGTTATTTTCTATAATTTATTCAGCAATGATATTAGAAAATTTTCTGGTAAGCTGGAGGATTATGCGCATGAGCTTAGCATTTCAATACCGTTTAAAGCAGATGATAAATAACGTGATGTTAGAGTTGTAAAAAAGTGCAAGTTATTAGTTTTTAGTGCAAGTAAGAAAGAGGTATTGTTTGGTATTTGTGTATTTAGTTAGGTGATATTACTAAAGTAAAAATTACAAAATTTTTATAAAAACTCCGGTTTACTTGCACTAAAAACTTGCACTTGCACTGAAACAAGCTGGTTTTGCCGGGGTACATAAATCCAAGCATTACCTGTAAATAGGAGATTGATATGGGAATGATTTCAAACAATCATAGCGGCAAGAGAAACCATCATTATCACCCAATGGCAGAAATTAATGTCACTCCGATGGTCGATGTGATGCTGGTTTTGCTGATTATTTTTATGATAACTTCACCGATGATGGTGGCGGGGATTTCGGTCGATTTGCCGGAAACTTCTGCAGCTCCAGTTGCGGGGCAGGATGAGCCTTTGTCCGTGACGATTGATTCTAAAGGGCGAGTTTATATCCAGGATACAAAAATCAAAATGTCTGATTTATCGATAAAATTGCGCGCGATCACTGGTGAAAAGAGAGATACACGCATCTTTGTTCGTGGTGATAAAGCGATAGATTACGGCAAGGTCATGGAGGTGGTCGGAGCGATTAATGCCGCTGGATTTAGTAAAGTTGCGCTTATTACTGATGTCTCGGGGAGATAGCTTATGCGTGGCAGTATGGTTTTTTCTGTTGTTTTGCACGCTGTGATTTTCTTCGTTGTATCTTTTGGCCTGCCGTCTTTTAAGTCAAAAAATATAGTTGACCAGCAAGTTGTAACGGTTGAGATTGTGAATATCTCAGAGTTTACTAATGTTGCGCTAAGGAAAGTTCAGCCAAAAATAAAACCAAAGAGAAAGAGGGAGGTGACCTCAAAGGCTGAGCCGAAAATATCTATGCCTGATCCAGCCAGAAAACCAAAGCAGCAGGCCGAAGTTGAACCGGAACCGGAACCGAAACCGAAAACGGAAGATGTAGTGAAGGAGGTTGAGTTAAAACCGATTGAAAAACCGCAAGTAGCCAAGGAAGAAGTTAAAGAGGATCCTAAACCTGAAAAAGAATAAATTCCCGAAGATGCATTTGCTTCTGTTTTAAAAAGCGTCGAGGAGTTGAACGTAAAAGAAGGCGATGAGGAACCGGAAAAAACAGAGGAAGTAGATTTTTCCGAGATTGAAGATTTCTTGTCCAACGTTGAAAAACAGTCTGAATATAAACCGGGATTACCGCTTTCTATTAGTGAAAAAGATGCGATTAAACAACAGATCATGCGTAACTGGACATTTAACGCCGGGGCGAAAGCAGCACAGGATATTGTAGTTAGTTTGAAGATTTCGGTGGCAAAAGATGGCTCGGTTAGAAATGTCAAAATAGATAATATGATTAGGTATAGTAGCGACTCTTTTTTTAGAGCGATGGTGGATAGTGCGGTTCGAGCCGTTCGTAAAACGAGTCCTTTAAGAAATTTGCCTATAGAAAAATATGATGTTAAAGATGGTTGGAGAGAAATGGTGATTAATTTCGACCCAAGTGAGATGATGTATTAGGTTAGTTGCTAGTTGCAGTATGACGATTGCTGAAAAATATAATTAAAGAGGAATTATGAAAAAAATATTTATATTTTTAGCAGCAATGCTGATAACAACTAACGCCAATGCACTTATTAATATTGACATTACGCGTGGAAATATTGATCCAATGCCGATCGCTTTGCCTTATTTGGGCGGGACTGATTCCGCATCAAAAAAACTAGGTAAAAAAATTGTTGAAGTCGTGCAAAAAGATTTGGAGCGATCCGGCCTTTTTGAGTCGATAAATAGAAGGTCGTTTTTACAAGAAATTCAAAGCAGTGATACGCTGCCGAGCTTCCCGGATTGGCGTAGAGTTAATGCTGATGTCTTGTTCGCCGGCGGCATTAATATGGTTGGGAAAAAAGATTTTGAAGTAGAATTTCGTCTTTGGGATGCGTTAGCAGAGCAGCAAATTGCTGGAAAATCATATGGAACTAATTTAAAAAACTGGCGCAGAATTGCCCATCTTATTTCCGATGAAATTTATAAAAGAATCACCGGTGAGAAGGGGTATTTTGATACAAGAATTGTTTATGTTTCTGAAACCGGGCCAGCTTTAAAGCGAATAAAACGTCTG
>JAJRPW010000023.1 GCA_024280585.1 Alphaproteobacteria bacterium | reverse complement strand
CTGAAATCTTTTTCGATACCCTCATTTTGATAATACATCCGGCCGACTTCGAACATAGACTCAATATCGCCCAGTTCCGCCGCTTGTTTGTACCAGTCGAAAGCTTCTTCGATATTATTTTCGACACCGATTCCATTATAAAGAAATGTTGCGACATTAACAATTGCATCGACATTGCCCTGCTCTGCCGCTAATTTATACCAGACAAAGGCCTGCCCCAAATCCTGATCAACACCCTGCCCGTTATAATACATGTCGGCAATCGCATGATATGCCAGTGGGTTTTCAAGATCCGCCGCTTTTTTTAACCATTTTAAGGCCTCTGTGTAATCAACCTCAACCCCTTTGCCTTTTAAATATAACGCACCAACGCTGGCCATAGCATCTATATTTTCCCTTTCAGCCGCTTTTAAATACCAGCTAAACGCCTCTTTATAGTTAGTTTCAGCGCCAAGCCCGCTGAAATACATGCGCGCAATATTCAGATATGCGATATCATTTTCATATTCAGCAGCTTTTTTCAGCATATCCATCGACATTGAGTAATCCCGCTCCACGCCGTAACCATTAAAATACATATTTGACAGGTTTATATAGGCTAAATCGCTGTTTTGTGCAGCAGCGGCCTCAAATAGCTTCAGCGCGCGCGCGTAATCTTTTTTAACGCCGAGAGCCTCAACATACATAATTCCCGTACTTACCGATGCATTCACATGGCCTTTATTTGCTGCACCTTCCAGCCATTGCATCGCTTCGGAAAAATTTTCATCTTCGAGATAAAGCCGGCCAATTTCATACATTGCCGTTGGATCACCATTTTCGGCATCGGATACAAGTTTTTCCAGTGCTATTTCCAGGCTATCTTGTTGATTTTGCACCTCAAATGCCATATCATAACCGGCATTGGCTGAACTTATTGCTAAAAAACCGCCAAAAAGCAGTGTGGATAGTGATTTTACGAGTATTTTCTGCATTATTTATATATCCTGAATATCTTTACTATAACAAATAGGATACACTTATTTTCTTAACAATTAGTTAAAAAATACATGAATATAAGAAAATATATAATATTTATAAAATTATATTGACAAAAACTGTCCTTTGTTTATATTGCCACGCTCTTATACCAATTCCAGATCAAAGTCGGACTAGGAGTGTAGGGTGAGGAGAATTAAGACCTAATTAAGCATAGGTAAATTCGATAAATCCACGACACAACAACGCGCCAAGGGAAAATATGGAAGTGGTATTAAAATTTGGTGTAATCTATCGAGACAATTAAAGATGTACGCAGTAATAAAAACTGGTGGAAAACAGTATAAAGTAGCGGAAAACGACGTTTTAAAGATCGAAAAGATCGAAGGCGAAGTTGGAAAAAATGTTAAATTCGAGCACGTTTTAGCCTTGGGCACAGAGAAAAATGTTACTATTGGCGAACCTGAAGTTAAGGGAGCCACTGTGAGCGCTGAAGTTTTGGAGCAAAAGAAAGATGATAAAATCATCATCTTCAAGAAAAAACGTCGCCAGAATTATCGCAGGAAAAATGGTCACCGCCAACAAATCACTGTTGTTCGCATCTTAGATGTTAGTGGCAAAGGTGAGGCCAAGAAAGCCGTTCCAGCAAAGAAAATAGCTGAAAAACCAGCCAAAGCCGAAGAGACAAAAGTTGCGGCTCCTACTCCTAAAGAGCCTGCAAAAAAGCCTGAATCTAAAGCAAAAACTGCAACAAAAGAGGATTAATAAATGGCACATAAAAAAGCGGGCGGTAGCTCAAGAAACGGTCGCGACTCGGAAGGTCGCCGCTTAGGTGTAAAAAAATACGGTGGCGAAAATGTGATTCCTGGGAATATCATCATTCGCCAGCGCGGAACTAAAGTTTATCCAGGCGAAAATGTTGGTATGGGAAAAGACCACACATTATTCGCAACAGCTGAAGGCGCGGTTCTTTTCTTCAAATCGGGAAAGAGACAGTTTGTATCAGTTGTTTTTAGCAAACCGGCTAACGCTGCATAAATTTTTTACGAAAGAATTATTAATAAAATCCCCTGCTGCTCCTTGGCTTTAGGGGATTTTGTTTTGCGCTAAGAACAACCAGAATAAAAGCAGAAATACTATAATGCAATTTATTGATGAAGCAAAGATACACATAAAAAGCGGCGATGGTGGTCATGGCTGCCTGAGTTTTCGGCGCGAAGCAAATATCCCCAAAGGCGGCCCTGACGGCGGTGATGGTGGCAAAGGCGGTGATGTTATTGCCCGCTGCATCGGTGGACTAAATACTTTGATAGACTATCGTTACAATCAACATTTCAAAGCCAAGCGCGGCGATGGCGGGCAAGGCAGGAACAAACATGGCTCAAACGCCAACGATATATATCTGGACGTCCCCGTTGGCACACAGATTTTTGCAGAAGATGGCGAGCTAATGATCGCCGATATGATCGCAGAAGGACAGGAAATAACCCTGGCAAAAGGCGGCGATGGCGGCTTTGGAAACACCAGGTTCAAATCCTCAACCAACCAGGCCCCGAGAAAATTTACAAAAGGCCACCCGTCGGAAGAAATGTGGTTAGGCCTAAAGCTAAAATTAATGTCCGATGCCGGTCTTGTTGGTATGCCAAATGCTGGAAAATCAACGTTCTTAAGCGCTGTATCGCGAGCCAAACCCAAAATCGCAGACTACCCGTTTACCACATTAAAACCGAAATTAGGTGTGGTTTATATTGACGAGAAAGAGTTCGTTATGGCAGATATACCAGGACTTATAGAGGGGGCGCACGAAGGCGTGGGTCTTGGAATCCGCTTTTTGAAACATGTCGAACGCTGCGGGACTATTCTACATTTAATCGACGGATTAGAAGAAGATATTTGTGAAAACTATAAAATAATCAGAGCCGAACTAGAAAAATATAGCCAAAAATTGGCGGATAAAAACGAGGTGCTGGCAATTAATAAATGTGACAGCATGTCCGACGAAGATATCCGGCAAAAAAAGACGGAATTAGAAAAGGTTAGCGGCAAAAAAATATTTGTAATTTCGGCCGCAACCAACGTTGGAATCAAAGAAATATTACGCCAATTATTACGAGAAATCGAAGATTTTAGAGAAAAACACCAGGAAGCTGAATAATTTTTTTGACTTTGATTAAAAAATGGATTATATAGCATCTTCTGGGTTAATACTCATCGCATATTGAACTGAAAAAGGAAGTATAAATGTCAGTAAAAATTCGTTTAGCAAGAGGTGGTGCTAAGAAAAAACCATATTACAGAATCGTTGTGGCAGATTCGCGTTCGCCTCGTGACGGCAGATTTATCGAGAAGGTTGGTACTTACAACCCAATGTTATCAAAGGATAATCCAAATAGAATTACCTTTAACGAGGATCGGATTAAATATTGGATCGGAACTGGTGCGACGCCAACTGACCGTGTTGAAAATTTCCTTGTTGCTGCTAAATTATTTGAGCGCACTAAGGCGAAGCAAAAAACTCTGGATGACAGAATAAAAGTTTCCCAGGAAGCCGCAAAAAAGAAAGCCGCTGAAGAAAAAGCTAGGCTTAAAGCTGAAGCCGAAGCAAAAAAAGCTGAAGAAGCCGAGGCAAAGGCTGTAGCCGAAGAAGAAGCTAAAACCGCAGAGGCAGAACCTGCGGAGGAAGCAGCTCCGGCATCCGAATCAGTAGAGGAAAAAGAGGCACCAGCAGCTGATGAGGCTCCTGCTGCAGAGGGCGAAGAGAAAGCTTAAATATAAAAATTTGAATCGCAAAAAAGCAGTGCTTATATTTTAAGTACTGCTTTTTTTATACAAAGGTTTAAGAAGCATGAATAACAATCTGATTTGCATAGGAAAAATAGTGTCAGCCCATGGCATAAAAGGTGCATTTAAAATCAAGTCATACACGGAAAAGCCCCGCGATCTGGCTAAATATTCGCCATTATACAATAAATCCGGCGAAAAACAGCTAAAAATGAATGTGATTTCCAGCAATAAAGATATGTTAATCGCGACAATGGACGACGTAAAAACCCGCAATGAGGCGGAAAAACTAAAGGGCAAAGAGTTATATATACACCGCGATATACTGCCCGAAACCGACGAGGAAGAATTTTATTACGAAGACTTGGTCGGACTTAAAGTATTACTTGAAGATGGGGAGGAATTTGGGTCTATAATCGCAATTCACAACCATGGCGGCGGCGACGTTGCGGAGATAAAGTTAAAGGTTAGCAATAGCACGGAACTCTTTGCTTTTACTAAAGAAATTTTTCCCACAATAGCAGTCAAAAAAGGTCACGTAACCCTCCATCCTCCTGAAATTGAATATATAAATAACGAGGAATAAATGAGCAACATTATGCAATACACCCCCAGTCCTGTCGCCGCAGATAGCAAACAAGACATGCTTTTTGTAGCCGTAATGATACCCATGCTCATGCTGTTTCCAGCCGTTTTAACTGGCATATGCGCGGCTGGCAAACGTTTTTTTAGCACTAACACACGAAGCGGTCAGTCAAGATGAAATTCCAGCTTTTAACCATATTTCCTGATATGTTTCCTGGCTCGCTTGGACAATCTTTGGCAGGGAAAGCGCGAGAAAATGGCTTGTGGAGCTATGAGACCATAAATATCCGCGATTACGCCAAGGACAAGCATGGGTCGGTGGACGAAATGCAATATGGCGGCGGCGCGGGAATGGTAATGCGGGCGGACGTATTAGGCAAAGCGATCAAAAAAAATGTTAGTAAATCAGCCAAGTTGATTTACATGTCACCACGTGGCAATTTATTGACACAAAAGAAAGTTTATGAGCTGACCAAAGAGTCCGAAATATCTATAATTTGCGGACGTTTTGAGGGAATAGACGAACGCATTATTGAAGAATATGACATTGAAGAAATCAGTGTTGGTGATTATATTCTGTCCGGCGGCGAAGTGGCGGCGATAACGCTCATGGATTCTTGTATACGCCTGATTGATGGCGTTATCGGCAATTTCGAGACCCATAATGAAGAAAGTTTTGGTAAAAATGCAAATTATGCTGGACTTTTAGAATATCCTCTATATACAAGACCGGTTGATTGGGAAAAACGACAGGTTCCTGAGGTTTTACTGTCGGGTCACCATGAAAATATAGATAAATGGCGGCTGAAAAAAGCTAAGGAAGTAACGAAGTCAAGGCGTCAGGATTTGTGGAAAAAATATAAGGAAAACAGCTAGTTTTAAGAGGTTTGATATGGCTAATTTATTACAAAAATTTGAAGAGCAACAACTGGCAAGGTTGACCGAAGGCAAGGAT
>JAJRPW010000022.1 GCA_024280585.1 Alphaproteobacteria bacterium | reverse complement strand
CGCGCAAAAATTGCCGCATAAAATTCACAAAAATTATGGTACGGATTAAAAGTTGTCAAACCTCTAAAGGGCTATAATTGATGAAAAACATCTTACTTCTAGGCTTTATGATCACCGTCATCTTTACGGCCAGCCCTTTTGCGCTTGCAAAAAAGCATAAAGAATCGCCGATATGCAGTTATGGCAAAACGGAATATATTAATAGTCGAAAAGTTTTTTTCTATAAAAGCAACAAAGCCTGTACTCTAAAAAATGGGGCAAAATGGTATTGCCGTAAAGAGCAAACCAAAAACCGTAAGCAGATCCGAAAATATAAGAAGAAGATATTTAAGACCATATATGATAATAAATATACCAAGATGAATATGTTTATCACCCCTTTTAGCTTTAAGGGCAAAAACACGAAAAAGGGTTCAAAGTGCAAGCTGGTATTGCGACAACTCACTTGCAAATTTAAAAGTTGTACGTTTAATTAATTACCCCTCATCGCGGATAAGAGATCAACTACACCTTATCTTGCGCCAAAGAAACAGCTGCTGCATTCACATCAGAATCTTCCTTCGCTGGCAATTTTTTGGCACGGTCAAGCGCCATTAATAAAGGCGTTAGCCCTGCATCATCTCTTAACTTGAAAATTTCAATATCACTTTGAGATTGCTTGTCCCAACCTGCAATATCAAGGACTCGCGCAGCTTTGGCAATCAGACCATGCTTTTTTCGACTTGGTTTTTTGGCTTCCCCCTCAGCTTCACTCTGCCCACCAAAACCAATTTTACGCTTCACACGATGCCCAACCCCCAAATCCATTTCATAATTATGTACCTTCTTATACTCACTGTCACTTAATACCTGTACAAGCTCCAAATCATCAAGTACGCCAGCCAGCTGGTTCATAGCCAAGCCCTTTTGCTCTTCATCCTTATCTTCACCAAGACTGAATAAGTTAGGTATGACAAAATAGGAGACATTATTATGATGGAAAAAATGCTGCCTGACCCAGTCTAAATTCCCCCCTGGCGCATGTCTAATCGCGGTCTGTATCACACCTGTAATTTGATGGATTACCGTTGCACTTGGTAACCGCAATCGCGCTTGGGTTTCGGCTAAACCATCATGACGAATCGGCGGTGTGCCTGGCGGATTCAGCGCCGCAAGTGCTAACAAGCCTAAATCAACGCCAAGGGTTGCCATTAACGCAATCAAATCGCGGCCAGAAATAGGATCTCCACTCACAGTTTTATCAGTGTTAGGATGGCCTAAAGTCACAATATAATTGAACATACCAGACATATAAGACCCAATATTTTCCCAAAGATTTTTCACCGCATTGGCAACACCCGCTGGGCCTTCGTTAAAAGCCGCATCACGCAATCTTAAAACCGCAGGCGCTTCTGCCTGATCTGCCGCACGGCGTAACCGTTGCGCCAAAGTCGGGTCATAACACGAAAATCCCGATTTCCCTGGAGCGACAGAAAGGCTGTCCGCTAAAGCGCGCATTTCGCCGCCTGTAGACTTGCCCATCGCATTAGAACGCGCGGCAATATTTCGGGCTTTACCACGAATCAAAGAGGCCTTATCTTCAAAATTCTTTTGCCGCTCTACCACCGTACTACCTTCAAGGCTGGCGGCTGTTTTACGCAAAACTTCCAAATCGGTTTGAATCGCACCAAGCCAAGACTGCGCCACACTATCACGCAAAGAAGCCACGCTATCTTTAACGCCTTCACGCGCAGCATAAAGTGGCCCGCGCCCTGCCCCAGAAGATTTACCACAACTACCGCCGCTACGTTCTTCACGCGCCATTTGACTATCAGACCATGTCACAACATTATCAAGCTGCACACCAACCGCATCAAGCCGCGCCGCCACAACGGCTGCTGCATCGCGCGCATCTTCTTGCAAGCCAGTCAGGCTGGTTCGGGTCGCCTCTTCGCCAGCAATGAGACTCCACCAAAAGCCATAACCAAAACCGATAGACCAGAGAAAAAGGAAAATATAAAGCGGCGCGGTAATCAAGCGTTCTGAAATGCGGCGTTGCGCCCCAAAAGTTTCACGCAAAGAAAGCCACATCAGAAAGGTAAGCGCAACCACAATAGCCACAACTAACATATCATTGGTCACGGAGAGACCACCAATATCACGGCCAGAGCTTGCCCCGCTTTGTGCACCTACGATAAAATCACTCATGCCGCTCCATGTGGCATAACCAGAAATAACCAGCAGCATCAAGGAAGCCAGACCAATCATAGCATTTCGACCAAGCATATAATCGACAACGCGATTCCATCCAGAATAACTTTTTCCCTGCTTCTCCGACATGATTACAAATATTCCCCAAATAAAAACCGATTTGAAATGATATTAGCATCAAAAACCGTTTTTCAAAAAGACAAAAGAGATCAATAGTTTACATTTCTTTTAGGAGGTATCCCAAATACTCTAGTTGCTCATAAATATTTGATAAAATATAGATTAAATACAACCAATAAATTTAATGAATATTTACCTTAACGTTTGAGTACTTTGTTAAAACTTAGGGTCTATACATAACCAGGTAGCAACAATTCCAAGGAACCCTTTGAAAAACAATGGAAGAACAAAGTAATGAGTAATGTAATAACAGGTAATGATAGTCACGACATTTTAAATGGCACTGATACAGATGAT
>JAJRPW010000021.1 GCA_024280585.1 Alphaproteobacteria bacterium | reverse complement strand
TTTGCTTATCTCCAATTATTTTCTTAGTGTAAAAACACTATACCGCGCATCTTCACAAAATACTAAAACGAAGGCGATAAAATACATACTTATAACTTATATGCAAGCAAAGATTTAGTATTTTTACAATAATAATGCTTTTTTTGTTTGAATAGTTAATTTATCAGGCTAAAATCATACAGATTTTGTAAATAAAAGTGAAGGAACTCATGAATATAAACCCTTTTATAGATTTAGTTGTTATGGTTTTGGATCTTTATAGTTGGATTCTGATATTTTGGATAATTATGAGTTGGCTTTTGACCCTGGAGATAGTGAATCGTTACAATACGGTTGTCGATAGGGTGGCTGAGGCATTATATAAGCTAACCGAGCCGGTTCTGAGGCGTGTAAGACGTTATATGCCGGATATTGGAATGGTGGATCTTTCCCCTATCGTTGTGTTTTTTGCTATAAAATTTATTACTAATTTTCTCCATACGTATTTTTATACTTACAAAATACACTAAGTGATTCTTGTATATTATACTTGAAAAACTACTTGAGATTGTTTATCATGGCAGTCCTAACAACTAGAAACATAAGTTTATGAATTTTTTTTTAGCGATAATTCTATCCTCACTTCTTCCATTAATAGCCGTAGCAAAAAAAGATGACGGACCTAGCTCCTCTTTGTCAGTAGGGGAAATAGTTGACTTTATTGAGTTGGAGCGCACGCACTTACGTGGTGAATATAAAGTTGATTTGGTTAAAAAATTTCGGCGCAAGTCCCATGTTGAAAATGTTCGTTTCGGCAACAAAAAGCATGTATTAAACCTGAAAGGCTTGTCTTTTAGCGGTGAAGATATGAGAATGGTGATTTTTACTATGGCCAATATGGTGGGGTGCAGCTTAAGTGGTGCAGATTTTTCAGGTGCTGATTTGGTTCATGTTGATTTAACTGGCGCAAACCTTAGTGAAACCAACTTTACCAGGGCGGATTTGAGCAATGCATATTTTGAAAATGTTGATCTTTCAACTACTATTTTTAAAGGGGCTAATCTCTTTGGGGCTACTTTTGAAAAAATAAAAGGGTTGGATGAGGCGGCTTTGGCAAAGATTCGTTCCAGAACGAGGATATATGTGGAGCTAATCCGAGAGCCTCTTCCCGGCTATTATAAAGAGGAGGAATTAAAGAGTGTTGAGCCGATGTGGGAAAATTAAATTATGGCTTTGAGTCCATATTGTTCAAGTGCTGCATTGCCCCATATTTTAAGATGTTCTAACTCCAGTTCGCTTACTAAACCGAAATTTATTCCGGCTAAAATAGCTTTTATACAATCATAAGGATTCACATTTGCTGCGGGAAGTCGATGCTCAATGCGTCTTTTCTTCGGCTCAGTCGAAGTTGTAGGCAAGCGCAAAGCCACAGTTCTATTATTTCCACCCCAGCTAATTGTTGTGGGCGCATCAAATTTTGCCACATATCGCGCGCGGGCATTTTTATCGGGCGCAAAAATAGCCATAGATTCGGGTATATGTGCTAATAATCCGGCTAAGGATTGCTGCATAAAAATTGTTTCATCATCATTTATTTTGGTAAAAATATTGCGGCCATTTTCATCATGCAGGCTAATATGAAAATGCATGGAACTGCCATAATCATTGGCATAAGGCTTTGCTGAAAAATCGGCTGTGAGTTTTTTTTCCTTTGCAAAGTTTGTAATTAAATCCCTGCACAGGCAAATATCATCGGCCAGCTTAACAATATTTTCAGTATGCTGTAAGCTTACTTCAAACTGGCCGTCACCTTCTTCCTCTTTGATATCAAAAATTTTCAGTTCGGATTTTTGCAGTTCATTTACAAGCTTTTCGAGAATATCCTCAGGCAGATCACCCTTTAAATAAAATTCGATTTCCGCTGCAATTACAGGCACAAAAGATGTGGCACTCTTAAAATCAAGCCAGGCATCCTCTAATATCCGCTTGTTTTCCATGTCATTATATGGAGGATTCGATCCATTCCACCAAACTGCTTTTTGGCAAAGCCCCAACTTTCGTTGCGACAGGGTTGCCATCTTTGAATATAATCAAAGTAGGGATGCCACGTATATTATATTTCGCTGGTGTGTCAGGATTTTCATCGATATTCACTTTATAGACCGCGAGTTTATCGCCCATATCACCGGCAATTTCATCAACTATCGGCGATAATTGCTTGCAAGGCCCGCACCATTCAGCCCAAAAATCGACTAAAACTGGGGTGCTTGCTTTCACAACATCCTTTTCAAAAGTTTTATCTGTAGTTTCGCTAGCCATAACTAACTCCATATTTAAAATTCTCAATTTTATATGCCCAATCTAATATTATATATAAAAAAGTCAACTACTGAATTCGTTTTAGAAGCATGTCGAAGGCGGATTCCACGGCCTGAAGGCGGATGGAGTGTCTGTTTCCAGTGAATAAATGTTGTTGATAATTGCTTTTTTTGCCCTTAAAAGCCGTTGCTATAAACACGGTTCCGACTGGTTTCTCATCGCTTCCACCGTCTGGGCCTGCAATTCCGGTAATTGAAACGCTTATATCAGCTTTCGACATTAAAAGTGCGCCTTCTGCCATAGCCATGGCCGTTTCCATGCTAATTGCGCCAAAATCGTCGATAAAATAGGTCGGTACGGTCAGAAGTTCGATTTTCGATTCGTTGGAATAAGTCACAAATCCCCGGTCAAATATTTCAGAAGACCCCGGAAGTTCAGTAATAGCAACAGAAGCCAGGCCACCCGTACATGATTCAGCCGTAGCTAATTTGATGCCGCGGTTCCGCAAAGATTTCAATAATTGGTGGGCTTTGTTGGTAATTTCACTTGAAAACATATTCTCTCTTCTAACTTAGTAATAATAGTCCCAAAATATATAACACAATAACGGCATATACTGCGGCGAAAACATCATCAAACATGACTCCGAATCCACCCTTCATATTTTGGTCGCACCACTTTATAGGCCAAGGTTTGAAGATGTCAAATATTCTGAATAAAACAAAGCACAGAAAATATATAGGCACAGCAGCTGCTATATATTTTGCAGTTATTTCGGAGGATAAAAATAAGTCTGTAATTTCAGAAAAATTCGAGATTTTTTTTGGCGAATCTTCAGTTCCATATAGGGTTTCAAATATTCCAAAATGAGGGGCGAGCGCGACGAAGGCCGCGAAAAATACGATTATTTGCCCAACCACTTCGTCAATTACTATTTCGCCCGGGTCTTGTTTTCCGGTTCGCGCCATGTAAATATTTGATGCCCAGTTTCCCAAGATGAAAAGCAGAAAAATAAATAAAAGATATAAGTTGGAGAAACTTGCTTCGCTGCTGGCAAAGAATAGTAAATAATGTGATGTTAAAAATAGAGGAAAGGTGAAGAAGCTGCCCCAAGTGCCTGGCGCAAACGGAATTTTTCCCGCTCCGAACCATGTGGCTATTAAAAAAGCCGGGTGATACCAGCTAAGATTGTCCGTTTTCTTAGTCATACTAATCCTCTTTCTTTGTAGTACGTTGTCGTGTTTCGATCTCGTTAAATTCACGTAGTATACTACGCTATAATTCTCCTCGTCTTACACTCCTAGTACTGCTTTGAAAGAGAATTAGTTAACATTTGGTGCCTTAATATTTGCAATTGCCTGCGCTGCAATTCCTTCGCCGCGCCCGGTAAAACCAAGTTTTTCAGTTGTCGTCGCTTTCACGCTAACACGAGACGTACAAATATCAAGAATTTTAGCAATAGTGGCGCGCATTTCATGTTTATAAGTTGAGATCTTTGGTCGTTCGCAAATGATTGTGACGTCAATATTTATAATTTTTCCGCCTTTTTCATCCACAAGCATTTCCGCGTGTTTCAGGAATATACTCGAATCCATGTCTTTGTAAGAATCGTCACTGGGGGGGAAATGGTCGCCAA
>JAJRPW010000020.1 GCA_024280585.1 Alphaproteobacteria bacterium | reverse complement strand
TTTTAGTTTTTCAAACTCTTGCCCATCTTCAACACCCAACTCTTTTGCATATTTAGCAACAGAAGAGGCAGCAATTATATAGCAAACCCTAGAGCCAATCACTGCCTGTTCCCTCCCTCTTGAGGGGGAGGGAGCAGACAGAGGCTCCCCAGGAAGGGGGGCAGACCCCACAACAACACAAGCATAATCCATCCCATCACCAACCGCCAATGCCAAATTACTCGGCAAAGTCCAAGGCGTTGTTGTCCATGCCAGAACTTTATATTCGTCCGCCTCTGGCGCGCCTTTTGGTCTATCCTTCAAAGTAAAACCAACAGTCACTGCCTTATCCGTCCGTTCGCGGTATGAATTATCCATTCTTGTTTCAAAGTTCGAAAGCGACGTCTCGCAAGCCCATGAGTATGGCATTACACGCATGGATTCATAAACCAGGCCTTTCTCGTAAAGCTGCTTAAATGCCCACAAAACCGACTCCATATAGCCCTTATCCATGGTTTTATAGTCATTTTCGAAATCAACCCAGCGTGCCTGACGATCGACATATTTTTCCCATTCACCGGAATATTTCATCACAGAAGTGCGACATTGGTCATTAAATTTATCTATGCCATATTCAGCAATTTTATGCCGTCCGGAAATTCCCAACTCTTTTTCAGCACCCATTTCCGCCGGCAAACCATGGCAATCCCAACCGAATCGACGCTCAACTTTTTTGCCCTTAATAGTCTGGTATCGCGCGAAAATATCCTTCACGAACCCAGTCAATAAATGGCCATAATGCGGCAAACCATTAGCGAATGGCGGGCCGTCGTAAAACACAAACTCGTTATTTTCACCATCTTTATGCGCAGGGCGGCTATCTACAGAATCCTCAAAAACACCTTCAAACTTCCAGTATTTAATTATTTTTTCTTCCATTTTAGGAAAATCAGGGTTACTTGGAACATCTGGGTAAAATTTTTCTTTTTTCATAGCGCTAATATTTGATTATCTGTGAAATTAGTATTTTTGCTTTTATTTGGAAATAGGAATTCTGGTTTTATAAAATTATAGCGTAGATAAACTACGTGAAAGCGCCGTATGATTAAATAAAACTCGCTTATATTTAATCATACTGAAGCTTCGCTAATTTTATAAAATCCAAGAATGACGACGTCCCAGATAAAATAAAAAATACTAAAGCGCAAATAATACAAGAAACTTTCAATCTTGCAATGGATTATAATATTTCGCTGAATGTTTTAGGCTACGATCTTTACTTTTTGGAGACGATAATCTCAATTCTTTATATAAAACCCGAAAGGAGTAGCACAAAAGCACCAATGGGCTTAATATTATAAACATCATTCCTAGTATATAATACATTTTTTCACCTATAAGTTGTATGTATTCATGAATATACAACCTATAGGTTGAATAGTCAACAGTATTTTTATCAAAACCAGGAAAACCGCGCCATACAGGGGTGAATAAATAACTCGACTAGCGGTCATTTAATTGGTAACGTCTTCAGTTATGAACAAATTTAAAGGTATTAAAAATGTCCGATAGGGAATCGATGATTTTTGATGTAGTAATAGTCGGTGCGGGGCCTGCCGGCCTGTCAGCGGCGATTAAAATCAAGCAATTATCAGCTGACACAAGCGTATGCATAGTCGAAAAAGGCGCAGAAGTTGGCGCACATATCCTCTCCGGCGCCGTCTTAGACCCAAAAGCACTTAATGAACTTATCCCAGATTGGAAAGAAAAAGGCGCACCGCTAAATATCCCAGCGAAAAAAGACAATTTCCTGATATTAAGTGAAAAGTCGGGGATAAAACTGCCTACCCCACCGCAAATGAAGAATCATGGCAATTATATAGTATCACTTGGGAATTTATGCCGCTGGCTCGCTGAACAGGCGATGGAACTTGGTGTGGAAATTTATCCTGGCTTCGCCGCCAGCGAAATCTTATATGAAAACGACCGCGTTGTTGGAATCGCCACGTCAGACATGGGTCTGGACAAAGACGGCAAGCCGAAAGACTCCCACCAAAGAGGCGTTGAGCTAAAGGGCGAATTCACCCTATTTGCCGAGGGCTGCCGCGGCTCACTAACTGAAACATTATTCGAAAAATTTGATTTACGCAAAGATGCTGATCCGCAAACTTATGGCATTGGCATCAAAGAATTATGGGAAATCGCGCCGGAAAAGCACAATGAAGGTTCGATAACCCACACAATCGGCTGGCCTCTGGATAAAAAAACCTATGGCGGCTCATTCATATATCATATGGAAAATAATCAAATTTCCATCGGATTCGTCATCGGATTGGACTATCAAAACCCATATCTTAGCCCCTATGAGGAATTTCAGCGCTTCAAACTTCATCCAAAAATCAAACCTCTTTTGGAAGTCGGGAAGCGCATATCATACGGCGCACGCGCATTAAACGAAGGTGGATTCCAATCCATCCCTGAAGTTATTTTCCCTGGCGGCGCGATCATCGGTTGCGGCGCTGGCTTCTTGAATGTCCCAAAAATCAAGGGCACGCACACAGCTATGAAGTCCGGAATGCTTGCCGCGGAAAGCCTAATCACCGCTATAGCCGATAATAAAGACTCATTAGAAACATACCCAACCGCATTGAAAAAATCGTGGATATACAAAGAGTTACGCAAAGTACGCAATATCCGCCCATCATTCCACGGCGGACTAATAAGGGGTTTGATACATTCTGCGATCAGCACTATCCTATGCGGCCTTGAGCCATGGACCTTTAAAAACCACCGCGATGACAATTGCCTTAAAAAAGCCGCAGATTGCCAGAAAATTGAATATCCAAAACCAGATGGGCAGATTACATTCGACAAACTAACTTCGGTTCAATTATCGAACACTAATCATGCAGAAGACCAGCCATGCCACTTAACTTTGCACGATGCATCCGTGCCGATCACCGTGAATTTAGCCGAATATGACGGCCCTGAGCAACGTTTTTGTCCCGCTGGTGTTTATGAATTTGTTGAGGATGCAAGCCAGAAAAAATTGCAAAGCAACTCCCAAAACTGCGTTCACTGCAAAACATGTGATATTAAAGACCCTAATATAAAATGGATCACACCCGAAGGTGCCGGCGGCCCGAGATATCCCGGGATGTAAAATTTAGCCATTGCCAAGAATCGCAGGCTTTGTTATCAAGGTTGTATGACTAAAATTCTTGTAGCAGAATCGTTAGATGTTGAAACTTTTGAGGCCATGGTCGCTGAGAAAGGTGGTGTGGTGCATAATGAATTGCCCGAATATGATGATGAGGCATTTTTGTCCCTATCCGACGATAAGTTTCATTTCGTTTACGCTCCAGATATCAAATCTGAAAGCTTAGAAAAATATATAGATGCCTATGACTGCCTGGTGGTCAGACCCAAAGAAGTT
>JAJRPW010000019.1 GCA_024280585.1 Alphaproteobacteria bacterium | reverse complement strand
GGCAATTAAGGGAAATGTTGAGGGTATCGGCATAATATGCGATGTGGCGCTCGATCCATATACCAGCCATGGCCAGGATGGGCTGATGAAAAACAGTGTGGTTTTAAATGATGAAACCGTTGAAGTGCTTTGTAAACAAGCGGTTGCCTTGGCGAAAGCAGGGTGCGATATCGTTGCCCCGTCTGACATGATGGACGGACGAATTGGCGCGGTCAGAGAGGCGTTGGACAAGAAAAAATTCCAAAATGTAAAAATTATGTCCTATGCTGCGAAATATGCGTCGAGTTTTTATGGCCCGTTTAGGGATGCCGTTGGCTCGGCTGCGAATTTGGGCAAGGCGGATAAACGGACTTATCAAATGAATCCGGCTAATTGCGATGAGGCTTTGCGCGAGGTTGCAATGGATGTGGCGGAAGGCGCGGATATGATAATGATTAAGCCCGGAATGCCATATTTAGATGTCATTTGCCAAGTGAAAGATAATTTCAATGTGCCGATTTTTGCATATCAAGTGAGCGGCGAATATGCCATGATTAAAGCGGCCGCGCAAAATGGCTGGTTGGATGAAAATGAGGCGATGGAGGAAGCTATATTAGCATTCAAAAGAGCTGGCTGCTGCGGGATTTTTACTTATGCGGCGCTTGAAATTGCTGAAAATTTGAGGAGGGCAAAAAATGCTTAAGATTATTAGATATGCCACAATTACTTTGATTGTGGTTATTTTGGGGCAGATTGGTTACACGAAATATCAGGAAGCTGCTTCTGAAAAAGAGGCTGAGCAAGTGCGCGAAGTGCAAATCGGTGCTGATTTTATTTTAACTAACCAGGACGGGGTGAAAACGAATTCGCAGAATTTTCGCGGAAAGCTCATGTTGGTATATTTTGGTTTCACTAATTGCCCTTCTATGTGTCCGACAGATATGGCCGTTATGACCCAGGCTATGCAAGAACTAGGCGAGTATTCAGAGCAGGTTGTGCCGATGTTGATCACAATTGATCCGGATCGTGATGATGTTGAAGCGATGAAATCCTATGTCTCTAATTTTCACCCCGCCACGCAAGGATTTACTGGAACCAAAGAAGAAATCGTAAAAGTGGCAAGCGATTATCGGGTGTTTTATCAGAAGGTTACATCGGAAACTTTAAGCGATTATTTAATGAATCATTCCGGTTACATGTATCTTATGGGACGTGATGGAAAGTATCTTGCCCACTTTAATCACGGGCAGGATGCTGGTGAAATTGCGGCCGGTGTTCGTAAATATTTATAGTGTTTTCTGCAGCCACTTATTTATATTATCGCTTAGCAGTGGTTTAAGATCTTTAAGCACGTTTTCGTGATAATTTTCCAGCCATTTTTTTTCAGCCTCAGTCATAATTTTCCAGTCGATTAGGTTTCTATCAATAGGGGCTTTTGTTATAGTTTCAAAAGCGTATTCATCGCCTTGCTCAACCACAACTATCAGGCTTTCGATACGAATTCCATATGCGCCTGCCTTATAATACCCCGGTTCGTTGGAAATAATCATGCCGGGGGCAAGCGCAACTTCGCTTTTTAACTTGCTAATTCTTTGTGGGCCTTCATGCACGTTTAAGTAGCTCCCTACGCCATGGCCTGTTCCGTGGTCATAATCTAAGCCTGCTTCTTGCAAAAATTGTCGCGCTAAAGGGTCAAGTTCAGAGCCGGTTGTACCTTTTTCAAAGCGGGCGGAGGCGAGGGCGATGTGGCCTTTTAGCACTAGTGTGAAATTACGCTTTTGCTCGGAAGTTGCTGCACCGATGGCGATTGTTCTAGTGATATCAGTTGTTCCGCACGGATATTGCCCACCGGAATCGACGAGCAATATGCCGTCACAGTCGATTTTTTTACAAGAATCCTGCTCGGCTCGATAATGCACAATCGCGCCATTTGCGCCGAATCCGGCAATTGTATCGAAGCTTGGTTCGACAAATGATTCATCTTGTTTACGAAATTCCAGGAGTTTTTGGTCTATTGTGACTTCGTCGATGCTTTCGTTTCGATTTTGTATCCAGTATAAAAATTTGGTAACTGCTACGCCGTCTTTGATATGTGCCTGTTTTGCGCCCTCAATTTCACTAGGGTTTTTGCAAGATTTGGGCAATATACACGGGTTTTGTTCACGAGTTATTTCGTTCTTCCCAAGCTTTTCAAAAAACCAGTGCGGAGTTGCCGTCGGATCGGCAGAGACCGTTTTGCCACCTAATTTTTCCAGGCAACTCCCTAAATCACCAGGGTTTTTGATACTCACATTGCGGCCAAGATGTTCAAGCACTTCATTTGAAATACGATTTTGTTCGATAAATAAATCCAGTTTGCCATCACTATATAAGATTGCAAATGCTAGTAATAGCGGGCTATTTGAGGCATCATGCGCGCGTATATTCAGTAGCCAGCAAACACAATCCGGCGTGGTAAGCAGGCAGGCATCAATATTATTTTGCTGCATATCCGCGCATATTGTAGTGATTTTATCCGAGGATTCTTCGCCGGAATATTGCAAATCATGCACTTCAACCTGGCTTTTTATTGGCAGTGGGCGGTCTTCCCAAATTTGATCTATGGGATTTCGCACCAGGTTTCTAACATTCTGATATTTCGCATAATTATCCTCATTATGCAGCCACGGGTCAATCCCAATTGCACCGCCGCCAACTTCTTCAGCTGCCCATTCCCAGGGTTTTTTATCGGCAATATTATATAATTCAAAACCGTTAACTTGTTGTTTTGCCTGGATTGTATAGCGACCATCGGTGAAAAATGCAGCTTTATTTCGCAAGATGATGGCAACACCATATGAGCCGGTAAATCCAGTTAAAAACTCGAGTCTGCGCGCGTGTTTTGGCGTAAATTCGGATTGGAATTCATCCGTAGAAGGCGCGATGAATCCCTCAACATCCTCTGCTTGCAAAAGCTCCCTAATCGCGGTAATTTTTTCGTCAGTCATGACTGTATACTAACGGGATTTTTAGATATGTATAGATAAATTAGCGAGGGCTTCAGGGCCCTCCCCGTCTATTTTCATAGCTTTTACCCCTTTTTCAGCTTCTAATATCGCTGTAAAAGAAGAAGTGCTATCCGATAATGGCGGGCAGGAAAATGTACGGATATCAGAAGAAAGCCGCAAATTTTTTCTAGCCATCGCTACCCTTCCAACTCTTTTAGTAGGGCTTGCATTAGGGCTTACATAACCTTCACCAAACTTTCTTTTTGGAGAGGTTGCGGTATTTTTTGAACGAGATAATTCCTGTAATTTCGCGACGGTAAGATTTCTTGCATCACTTACCTCTAAAATAGCGTCAATTTTTTCGGGACTTTTTGCTTCAAGCATGGCATCAATGTCTTTGGCATATTTCGCTGCGAAATAGTCGATTACTCTTGGTATGTCTGAGCCATTATCTTGTTTAAGAGGTGTTGTTACATTGCCACAGCTTCTTTCTCTGTAGATTTTCTCTCTTAGCGTTTCTCCATTTCCAGTTTTATTAGTAAATATTTTATTCCCAGCCATATCTGGATTAGCATCAATATAACCTAATAAATAACTTCTTGATTGAACATATGAAAAAAATCTAGCTGGTGTACTACATTCAAATATATTCAGGTCTTCTCGTAACTCTGTGCCACCATGATTTATTTTCAATTCAAGGTGTAAATTAGGTGTAGCCGCCATCTTTTTTAAATCTTTTGTTGCGAATGTATAGCAGTCAAAGTCACCAGTCTGGCGGGCTTCTTTTATATAATATACAGGCGAGTTATTTGATAACTCTCTAATTAAATCTAATGACTCCTTCATATAAGGCTTACTTTTGCCGAAAGAATCGATAATTATAAAATGATTAACTCCATCCACTCGTTCAATTTTTATAGGATGAACATGCCCACCTGGAAATTTACGAACTAGAAGTAACTCCAAATTGTCTGGAATGCCACTTTGGTTTAGTAACCTTAAAGTATCTGAGAAAGTTTTAGTGCTATCGCAAATAAAAGCATTTGATAAACCATGGATATTATTGAGTAAAGCCAAGCCCTTAAGTTGAAATCCGGGAACATCACCAAATTTCCCTTTCTTTTGACAGTAAAAATGCCACTTTGGAGTACTATCGAGACTTTTGCTAAGTGTGTCTAAGCTTCTTTGCTCCTTTGTAAAATCTAATGCTTTTTCATAGCTTGTATTGCTTTTAATGTCCTCAAAGCTTATATCGGAAACAATGGAAAAACTGATTTTATTTGAAGAAACATCATTTGTATCGATAGGGGTAAAACTTAATAGGGGTGATTTCTCTACGTCTTCCTTGCTTAAAGACAGAAACATGTATCTCTCATAGCTTCTCAAAAGATACAAAAAATATTCCAGGTCTTCTTCACTTGTTACTTTGTCACTGAAAACAGCAGTAAATTTATTCCCATAAACCTCAAGCGATTCAACATCTGGCTCATCTGGATAATGCTCTCTATATAGCTCATTAAAAATGGTTAGCATTTCCTGCATCTGTTCTGGTGTGAACTGCGTATAAGACCTTCTTTTTGGCTTCCAGACTTCCGTCTTTTCCGTACTCATATCTATATCTCAAATATATTAATTCTGCGCGTATTATATATATATTCTTGACAAATTGCAAGGGAATAGTTACAAATATGATATGGTAGCAAACGCAAATATAAACAGGCATAAAACGATTGCGGTGAAAGTCGGGAATGTCATTGTTGGCGGGGGTAATCCAATTGTGGTGCAGTCGATGACTAACACTGATACCGCTGATATTGCGGCGTCAACTAAGCAGGTTATCCAGCTGCATGAGTCCGGTTCGGAAATCGTGCGCTTAACGGTTAATAATATTGAGGCGGCACGGGCGATTGCGCAGATCCGCAAAAATGTTGAAGCGGCGGGCTATGACGTCCCACTTGTTGGCTGCTTTCATTATAATGGTCATACTCTTTTGACGGAAGTTCCGGAATGTGCGGATGCGCTAGCGAAATATCGGATAAATCCTGGCAATGTCGGGTTTGGCAATAAGCATGACGCGCAGTTTGAAACTATGCTGCGAATCGCCAAAGACCGAGGGAAGTCGGTCAGAATCGGCGTAAATTGGGGCAGTTTGGATAAGGATGTTTCCAGGCGGCTTATGGATGAAAATGCGGGCGCGGATGAGCCGAAGGAAGCGGATGAAATTCTGCGTGAGGCACTGATTATATCCGCGTTGGAAAGCGCAAAGAAAGCTGAGGAAATAGGGCTGGGCAAGGATCAGATTGTGATTTCGTGTAAAGTTAGTCGCGTTCAGGATTTGATTAGCGTTTATCGTGAGTTGGCGGTGCGCTGTGATTATGCATTGCATCTTGGGCTTACGGAAGCTGGAATGGGCTCGAAGGGAATCGTGGCATCAACGGCGGCTTTGGCGATTTTGCTGCAGGAAGGAATCGGTGATACAATTCGGATTTCGCTTACTCCAAAGCCGGGCGCATCGCGATGCGATGAGGTTATTGTCGCGCAGGAAATTTTGCAATCAATGGGTTTGCGTTCATTTACTCCGCAAGTGACGGCTTGTCCGGGTTGTGGGCGCACAACAAGCTCGGTTTTTCAAGAGCTTGCCGATGATATTCAAACCAACTTGCGTGATTCAATGCTTGACTGGAAGGATAAATATCCGGGAGTTGAGAGCCTGAATGTCGCAGTTATGGGGTGTATTGTAAATGGCCCGGGCGAGAGCAAACATGCGGATATCGGCATTTCCCTGCCGGGAACGGGCGAGTCGCCCGCTGCACCGGTGTTTATTGATGGTAATAAATTCAAGACTCTGCGCGGCGAAAACATCGCCGGCGAGTTTAAAAATATCCTTAGCGATTATGTCCAGAAGCGTTTCGGTTAGCTTCTACATGGGAAGTGGGCTGTTTTTCTACATCTGTAAACCGACCAGTCTTGATAAGTGCGTTCTTTACCTTTGATACTATTTCTTTCGTAGGTATAGAAGGTATAGAATTGATACCAGGGTAGGCCTTAAAATTAGGTATGCCGATAGCTTCTAATTTATCCTGATTTTCTTTCAAAAATGGAGTTATTCCTTCTACAAAGGCCTCCTGCTTTCTGATAAAATTAATATATCCATTCTCACCCTTGACTGGTCTACCTCCACGTAAGTCAGTGTAAATTTTTCTAGCGATCGTTCCAAAAGTTGTATGAACGGCGATTTTTTTTGATTTGCCAGAAGCCGGGGCAGGGAGTGGCTTAGTGCTGCTATTGCTCGATCCTTCTCCTGTTGGGACTGGGATAGAGCCACTATCATTGCGGCTATCGCCTGATGTCATCGGACTTGGGAGTCGCATCGATTCTGTGGCAAAAAATGGAGTGCTGCTATCGGCAGGACTTGGTGAAGCGGCATATCGCTCCACAAAGCTGTTCGTTGGAGATTTTTCTTCAGATGCTTCTTCTGTATTTGCATCTGCGCGTGCGGGTTTTTGCTGCTGAATTTTAGTGGCTTCTTTGTATCGTTTTAATAAAAAGTTTTGAGTTTTTGTAATAACTTTTCTTGTATTTGAAAAATCTAATCCATCGGAAAATTTTTGTATTGATACATAATTTTTTTGTTGCCCATATATAATAGAAAGGCAATCATCTGCAACAAAAGATCTCGTTAGACCCAGATTTGCATTAAAAAACTGAGACATATCCCTGACGAAAACATCTTTGCCATCATTAGGGTAGGATTCAAAGGCGTAATTTTCAAAGTCGCTAGCTTCTTTCTGTCTTAATAATAGATCGTATATTTGGGCGGAGAGTAGTTCTTCTATAAATCTCTTCCGAGGTGCTTCTTGAGTTGTCTTGGGTACATTTGTAGTAGCAGTAGCAGTAGCAGTAGCAGTAGCAGCAGTAGCAGTAGCAGTAGCAGTAGCAGTAATAATAAAGCCGACAGTTCTTGTAAAAACTCTTTCCGGTAGCACGAAGTCCTTTCCTTCTCTAGCTGTAAGTATATCTGGTCTTTCTCTAGCTGTAAGTGTATCCGGCATATTTTATCCATTAATTTATTAATAACAAAGCGCAATCTTTATATGCTCGTGCTGGATTTGTGTCAATAGCTAATTTACTTTTTTTGTGAATAAAATGATTGCCAACCCGGCAAAAATTGCCTAGTATAAACGGGTAGGGAAATCTAATTTTTTAGCAATGTATGCGTGAATCGAGAAGGAATGAATCCAGCTTTGGCAGGCTTGCTTCGACACTGTTTTTCGTGTTGTTGCTGACCTATTTCTCTTACCATTCGGTGAGTGGCGATCGTGGTTTGCTTGCGATGATCAAGCTGGTTAATCAAATCGAAAAATCCCGCGCAGAGCTTGATTTGGTTGAGGCTACGCGTATCGATATCGGGCATCGGGTCAGTCTTTTGAAGGATGAATCCCTCGACCTTGATCTGCTGGAAGAGCAAGCGCGGAAAATTCTTGGTTACGCAAAAACTGGTGAATCAGTGTATTTTCTCGAGTAAAAAATGACGATATTAGTTACAGGAGCAGCGGGTTTTATTGGCTATCATGTGTGTGTGGCTCTTTTGGAGCGCGACGAAAATGTGATCGGGGTCGATAATTTAAATGATTATTATGACGTTTCACTCAAGGAATCCCGACTTGAACTCTTAAACAAAAACAACAAGTTTCTCTTCTATCCAATTGATATTTCAGATAAAAACGAGATGGATGGAATGGTTGCTTCCCACCCTGAAATAGATGGAATTATCCATCTTGCGGCGCAAGCGGGGGTGCGTTATTCACTGGAAAATCCATTTGCATATGTGCAAAGCAACCTTGTCGGGCATGTGGTTATGCTGGAAATATCCAGAAATATGAAGGGGTTAAAGCATTTCGTTTATGCGAGTTCCAGCTCGGTCTATGGCGGCAATGAAAATCTACCGTTTTCCGTGGAAGATAAGGTGGATTCGCCGATTTCGCTATATGCTGCGACAAAAAAATCGGACGAATTAATGACCCATAGTTATAGTCATTTATACGCGATTCCTTCGACTGGGCTTAGGTTCTTTACGGTTTACGGGCCGTGGGGGCGGCCGGACATGGCTGCATTTTTATTTACCAAGGCGATATTGGCCGGGGAGCCGATAAAACTCTTTAACCACGGGGATATGAAGCGGGATTTCACCTATATTGATGATATAGTTGACGGCGTTCTGGCCGCGCTGGACAATCCCCCGCAAAAAGACGGAAAAAAAGCTCCATATAAGATTTACAATCTCGGGAATAACAAGTCAGAAAACTTAATGTATTTCATTAAAATATTGGAACAAGTACTTGATAAAAAAGTAAAATTTGATTTAATGCCTATGCAAGATGGTGACATGAAGGATACATATGCAAATATAGACGCGGCGGCAAATGAGCTAGGGTTTTCTCCGAAAACTTCCCTAAAAGAAGGGCTACAAAAATTTACAGAATGGTATAAAAAATACTATAAAATATAGAAAAAGGACTGAAAATGCCGACAAAAAATAGCTTAAAAAACTTGCCATGCTGGGATTTAACCCATTTTTACCCAGCAATGGATTCAAAAGAAATTAGCAATGACTTAAAAAACTCTGACAATAGAGTGAGACGTTTTCAGAAGCTTTTTATGGGTAAATTAGCCAGCCTTGAAGGGGATTTGTTGGCCTCGGCGATCAGGGAATATGAGGATATAGAGGAGGTTTTGGGCAAGCTTTCAAGCTATGCCCAGCTTGTTTACGCTGAAAATATCTCAAATAATAAGAATGCTAGTTTTTATCAAAATATTAGTGAAAAAATTAATGATATCACCTCATTTTTTCTGTTTTTTGAGTTGGAAATAAATAAGCTGAACGATTCGGAGCTGGAATTTAAACTAGAAAATTCTGAAAATCTTAGGGTATATGCGCCGTGGCTGCGTGATATTCGGGTCTTGCGCCCATATCAATTATCCGATGAGGTTGAACAGATTTTGCATGAAAAAAGTATCACATCCAGGCAAAGTTGGCACCGCTTATTCGAGGAAACCTTGGCTGATCTGCGCTTTCCTTTGGGCAAAAAAAATCTAACTTGCGCGCAAATATTAAACAACCTGTCTTCCAACAAGGAAGATATCAGAAAAAATTCAGCAAAATCAATTGGTAAAACCTTGAGTGGAAACATTAAAATATTCACGCAAGTAACAAATGTGCTGGCAAAAGATAAGGGTATGGAGGATAAATGGCGCAACTTTCCAGACTCCATTTCTTCGCGTAATTTGAATAACTTAGTCGAAGATGAGGTGGTTGAATCCCTGATCGCTACGGTAAAAAATAATTACGAAAATCTGTCGCATCGCTACTATAAAATCAAAGCAAAATGGATGGGCAAGAAAAAGCTTAATTATTGGGACAGAAATGCGCCTCTTCCCGGCGAAAAAACGGCATTAATTCCCTGGGATGAAGCGACTACGCTGGTTTTAGGAGCGTATCACGATTTTTCTCCGGCAATGGCAAATATCGGCAAACGTTTTTTTATGGAGGGCTGGATTGATGCTCCCGCGCGCGCGGGCAAGGATTCCGGGGCTTTTTCACACCCAACAGTTCCAAGTGTGCATCCTTATATCCTAATGAATTATCAGGGAAAAAACCGGGATATTATGACTTTAGCGCATGAATTAGGACATGGCATACACCAGGTTTTATCGGCAGAGCAGGGCACTTTAATGTCCGATACGCCGCTAACCCTGGCTGAAACAGCGTCTGTTTTTGGCGAGCAATTGACTTTTAGGGCACTACTAAAAAGGGAAACCAGCGATAAGCAGCGCAACCTAATGATTGCAAATAAGGTTGAAGATATGCTAAATACCGTTGTGCGTCAAATCGCGTTTTGTGAATTTGAACGAAAAGTCCACCAGGAACGGAAAAAGGGTGAATTATCATCGGATAGAATCGGTGAAATATGGATGGATGTGCAGACAGAATCCTTGGGGGCATCCATAAAATTT
>JAJRPW010000018.1 GCA_024280585.1 Alphaproteobacteria bacterium | reverse complement strand
TTAACTCAATCAACACCCGTTCCAAGGTTGATGCGATAGGTGTAAAATCGCCAACAAGCCCTTGATTATTAACTAATATTGATTGCACGGATTGTATATTACTTTCAATTTCATTTTCGGTAAGTGTAGAATAAGCAGAATTCACCGCCTCTATCAACCGCTCGCGATTCATCAGTTTTTCGCGCGTATGATCAAGCTCCAACTCCAATCCCACAGCGGGATTAAGCAGCTCCAACTCCCTGACCACATGCTTTAAATACTCTTGCTGCGCAGTGACTTTATCCTTCACCTCCTGCATTTCCTGCAATTGCTTTTTCAAGCCCTGATATTCGAGATAAACCTCCCGAACCACGCGCAATTGGTGACCCAACTGGCCATATTCATCAAGAATCGACATGTGGGTCGACGGATCCATCAGCCCTTTTTGCTCGTGCTGACCGTGAATCTCGATTAAAAATTCAGAAATTTGCGCCAGCAACCCGACACTCACAGGAGAATCGTTTATAAACGCTTTACTGCGCCCATCCTCATATATAACACGGCGTAATATCACCTCATTTTCGAATTCAATGCCCTGCCCTTGCAGAAATTCCCTGACTTTTTTATTCCTTTTTATGTCGAAAACAGCCGTAGCCGAACCCTGCTTTTCACCATGTCGCAGCAAACTGGCGGAAGCGCGCGCACCAAGCGCAAAACTAAGCGCACCAAGCAGAATCGACTTACCCGCACCGGTTTCACCAGTCAAAACGCACAACCCACGCTTCATCGCTATATCAAGCTGATCAACGAGGATAATATTTTTGATCGAAAGATTCGTTAACATTTTTTCATATTTTTGGTTATACACCTCATGAATAACAGTAATATTATCCGATGAAAACAAAAATTATCATTATTAAACGATTTTGTTGCGATTCGTGTAACGAATACTTGACTTAGGCAAAAAACCACTGTAGTAATGCGCGCTGAAATAAAATTTTTAGTGTTTTAAGTAAAATGGCCAAAGAATTAGTAGTATTAGAAAGCAGCGAGGGCGAAGGGGAGCAATTTGCTGGAGATGTAATTATAACATCTGGAGGAGAAAGCTCAGAAGATAACGAATTACACGAAGAAGAAAGTTCTATTTCCTCATCTTTTGGTGCTGCCATCCCATCAGCCTCCAAACCAGTTAGCCTAGTACTAACTAACGACAGAGCACGTCAAATAAATCCGTTTTTAGAGTACAACATAGATGTAAACGCAGCACCACCAGAAGATACCGCTAGAAAGCCAAGTCCGCCTCCAAGCCCACCATACGTACAAGTGCCATTATCACAAATAGCCAAAATATTTCAGGATGCAATAAAAGCAACAGCTAATATAAAACGAGCAGAAGAAGAAAAAAAAGCACAAGCAGCACTAGTAGAATCCTTGAGAGAAACACAAAGCAAGCTAGATAGCGTAACAGAAAGCGTAACGAAACCATGGTTATATATCTATTATAAACAAATGGCTGCAGCACACAAAGCTCTCGCCGAAAAGGAAAACTCGGAGCAATTAAAAGACGTAAAAAAAGGATTAGAAAATTCGAAAGAAACCAGCGAAGACCTGTTAAAAAATTTACAAGCAATAAAAAATCATTATGGCACATTAGCAAAGGAACTTTCTCATGATCCATCATATAAGGAATTAGATAATGTCTTCAAAGATCTACATGCTTTTGAAGGTTTTCTGCTATCAATTCAAAGTCAATTACAAGAAAAAAATAAAGATAAAATAAAGTTGGGTGCAATCAAAGACTTATTCTATGACAATACCAAGCTACTGGCACAAATAGATTCTTTTATCAAAGAAACGGCAGATAAAGAAATCGAGCGAATTAATGGCTCCATCTCTGGTGACAGAGGGGAAGTTCCAAGCACATTATTAAAAGAAATTGCTGCCCTCGAGGGAAAAAAGGTAACATCCGAACAATCTGTTAATAAATTTGAAGCATTTAAAACTCTTGTGCAAGCACTTGGAAAAAATGACATAGAATCCTTGCAACAGAAAATTTCTGAGACTATTGAATTTTTTGAGCCACTAAAAGAAATTGTTAATGGCTTAGCAAGGTCTAAATCTTCTGTAAATAATGACGCCAGGAAAAGGGCCTATTTTGAAATAAAAGACGCAGAAAAATTATTTGAAGAATACGAAACGAAAATCAAAAATTTTGTTAGCTCTTTAAAAACTCGGAAAGAATCACATGAAGCTCTGGCAAGAAACTATGCGACTGCCGCAACCTTGGGAAAAGCAAATGAACCAATAGCACTCATCGAGGCTCTGTCAGAAAGAGTAGATGATGCAAAAGTAGTTCTCGGAGGCATATCTAAAGCAGCGCTTGAAATAGCTCATACCTTAACTCTGGCAATGCCAGAAGAAGCAATAACCTATGCCAGATTGGCAGCAAACACCGATACGAATAACGAAAAAGCCAGGGATTTACTGCTAAATTTGCTATATGAAAAGGCTAATTATTTAATAAAAAATAACAAAAATCCAGAAATTACCAACCAAATCATAAGTGAGATAGAAAACATGTCCAAAGGATCAAAAGACGGAAGCAGAGTTGCAAAACTAAGAAAACAGTTTGAAGGGGGGAATGAAGCTGCAAGAGGAGAAAAGGAAACCCACGAAGAGGCCACAATAAGGGAAATAGCAGAAGCAAAAGCGGAGGCGGCGAAAAATGCACGAGTAGTAGCAAAGGTGACAACTTTATCGAAAAAACATGAGGCGGCAAAAAGAGAAGATGAGGGATATACAGCATCAGAGGATGAAAGTGAGTCTTCACCGCCGCCACCGCCTAGTGATAGCGAAGAAAAAAGCAGGGAGGAAACCCCTTTGCCACCACTTCCTACGATACAAAATTCAGGGACAAGTTCAGAATCCGAAGAAGAGTCAGCGACACAACAATACGACAAGACAGGAGACATAACAACATTAATTGACAATGCCAAGATATTACTGGCGAAAAACACAAAAGAAGCCACTGACTATGCACTGGGCTTTATAGGAGAAGCAGGAAGATTAGCCGAAGAGAGTTCCAACAAAAAATATTTGCAGCAAGTCGTTCAAGATTTTAAGGTAAATGAAAGAAAGCACATCCTGACAGAACATAAAAAAATCAAAGAGCTATTCGCAGATAATAAAACTGTTGAGGCTATTAATAAATTATCCAGCCTAATCGCATATATTGATGAGCAAGGAGAATCACATCTAACATCTTATTATGACAGCATAATGAACGATGAAATTCATCGTGCAGTAGATTCTGATAACAAAGTTATAGAAAAATACATAACAGCCCTGCCCGATCTAAGAAGAGACTGCCTCGACAGTAAAATTGCAAAAGCAGAAACTGCGGTGCGTATTGCCCCAACAGACGCTCCAGCAGCAACGAATCTATTTAAATTATTGCATGAACGCATAAAAGATAGCTTGCAACAGAAAGACTATGACGCCGTTGCAGAAGACGCACAAGAAATAACCGACAATATAATCGAAGTGAGCGAGTTTCACACAAATGCTGCAAAACAAACATCCGCAACAATTATTGAATTTGCAAAAGATTTGGCCAAAGAACGAGATTTTGAGAATGCTCAACAACTCGCACATATTGCAGTAGATTTACATCCAAGCGGCCTGAACAAACAAATGCAGGATGATGTGAAAAGAGATGAGATGTACGAAATCGCCTTATTGCTATTCAATCAAAAATACTATCAGAGATGTGCTGAACTACTTGAGACAATTATCGAAAAGGAATCATCGCAGGAAAGACTGGTGGAAATACACTGGCAGCTAGCTGCTTGTTATTCCGCAACAGATTTTGATGCCACAGTCAGTCATTATAATAAAGCCTATACAGCAGCACAATCTTTAGACCACGATGGTGAACGTGTGCAATTAATAAGCAGTTATTCTCAACAATATCACCTGGCTAACCCCGAACTAGTACACAAAAAAGCCTCGCAAGAAATTGAAGCAGAAAATTACGAAAGAGCCATTAAATATTATAAGCTTCTTGCGAAAAAGCTTCCGCCTGAGAAAAAGAGAGCTGTATATCTGAATAACCTTGGCTTAGCCCTGAAACTATCAGGTAAAACCGATGAAGCAGCAGCTTATTATAATAATGCCGCGGTGATGTATAAAAAAGAAGGTAATATAAAAGCAGCGCAAGAAGTTATGCAAGCAGCAGCAAAAATATGCCCTGAGAATGAGGCCTATAAAAGCAATCTGGAAACCATATCCGCCGAAATATCTGCAAAAGAAGCATTTGAGCACAAAAAAAGTGGTCGCTGGCAGCAAGCAAAAAAGCTTTTTGTTACGGCCTACGAGTCATTTAATAAGAAGGGGAATGAGTCAGCATCACATGTTTGCGCTGAACTGGCCTTAGAAGTGATCGACAAGATAGATCCGGAAAAAACAGACAGCAAGTTGCAAAAAGAACGTGAAGGCCTACAAACACGACAAGATGCATCTGAGGTGATATATGGAGAAATGCCGGATTTTAGCGACGAAGAAGCGCAATCACATACTGAAGAAATAAAGCCAGGCAAGCTAGAAAGAGCAAGAAAAAGCTGGCGAAAGCGGGTTAGTTGGCAAGTAAACGAGCAAATCGCCCCTATTTCGGTACGTTAAATATTACGAAAAACCCCGTAACATCAACTAAAAATTAAATATTTTGTAAAAAATGTAACTTTTAGTTATTTTTTTGTTGACATCGTTTTCGTTACAGCATAAACTTAGAGCTAAGTCTCGACATGTAGGAGGGGCGGGGATAATCCAAGTAGGAGATACATTATGACTACAATTACAAGTACAGACGCACGCGCGGCACAGGGCAGCATTGGCCTAGCCTCCAGAGCGGTAACAAGTGCTGTTAAGAACTTAGTGAGTGGCACAAAAACAGATGCAAACGTTGCCGATTTATCAGTTGGTACGATTCTGGCAACTCGCGTGGGAACATTGCGGACTGCAGTAAGCAACGCAGGTCAGGCTAAATCATTACTAGAAACAGCGAAAGGCGCACTGGATGTAGTGCTTGAGCTTCTTCAAAAACAAAAAAGTCTAGCGGTTAAATCATCCGATGACTCATTATCAGATAATGAAAGGGGTTTCTTGAATCAGGAATTCCAGGCACTAGTTAGTGAGATTGACCGTATTTCAACAACTGCAAACTTTAACGGTAAGTCATTATTAGATGGCTCCATTAGTGGTAATGCAGGAACTTCAACTACAACAGGCCTTGCTAATGAGCAATATTCCCTATTAGAAGCAAAAGATATTACTTCCACAGGTACTGTGGCTTCTGGTAGCTTACAAAACTCAAATGCAACTGTTCTTGAGAACTACATCACATTTGGCGAGCCAAGTGGTGATGGTAACATTACAATTTCTCTGGATGCTGACCGTTTGGATTCAGCCACAGGTGGTACAGCGGTAGTTCAAACTGTTACTGTCGCAGTTCTTGATGCTGATACAGCGGCACAGGTTTCCGCTAAAGTTGTTGCTGCTATTAATTCAGCTGTTTCAGGTGCTACTGATAGTAGTTACGAGAATTTTGCTCAATTTGACTTTGCTTCAAACAGCACCGATGGTGTTATGACTATAAAAGCAAAAGAAGCCGGTTCTTTTTTAAATTTGATGGGTATTTCAGTTTATGATGGTGGTTTTGGAGTAACTGCAACACTTGGAACAACTAACACCAACATTGAGAATATCACTCAAAGTGCTGAACAGTTAATCACTCAAGGTGCGGTAACAGCCGGTGCAGAAGGTATATTTAAAGCAGTTTCTGCGAACAACATTGCCGACAAAGCTATTAACGCGGTTCTTACTATTGGAACGCCTTCAACAGCTTCTGGCAGTGCTAACGGTGTTAAGCAATTATCTACAACTGTTATATCTGGTATACTAGGATCAGCTGGTGGTTCTGCGAACCAGGCTACAATGCAAATAGTTGGCGTTGGTTCTGGTGGTGGTGGTGCTGACAATAACGTTTCGTTCGGAGGTGCAACTATCACGGTCGGTAGTGGTGCTGACTCCACTACAAATGTTGACCAGGCAGCTATTACTACTATAACCGGTCAGGCTGCTGCTATTGCAGTAAAACTTCAAGCATTATCGGATGCTGGAACCATAGGAACTAATGACTATGCCAGCTATGACTTTATTGCAGTTGGTGACACTATAACCGCAACTTTAAAGTATAATGGCACATTACTTGGTGCAGGTTTTGCAAGCCTTGAAGGTGCTGGTACTTTTGATGGTACAGCTGCCAACGGTGCAACCGCTGGTGCTTCTGGTACTCGTGATTCCATGACTTTTGGTGGTCAAACTGTAATTTTTGCTGAAAACGCAGATTATATCGCAGTTACGGGTGCTGTTGCAAATACAACTTTTATTGATACAGCGCTTTTCGCTACACAAGGTGCACAAGTTACAAAACTAACTTCTGTTCTAAATGACCTTTCTATTGCAGCTGCTGGAAATCTGGATGAATACACATTTACAGAAACTGTTGCCGGTACAACTATTCAAGCAGTGCACACATTGTTTGGAGCAACTATTGCAGTTGCAGATGTGTTGGTTGAAGGTGTTGACACCAATAACAGAATATCTGCAAGCCCGGCAGCAACTACAGGCATTGCAGGTGTTGCTGATGTTGGGTCATTAACCATAAAAGATGGAGCAGGCGCTACTATCGGTACTGCAATTGCATTTACGCAAGCTGCTAATGCAACAGCAACTGCCTATACTGCAGCTGATATAGCAGCAACTATCGTTTCAGCTTACAATGCAGACAGAACTTCTGCATCGCGTTATTTCGACTTAACAGATAACCTGGATGGAACTATAAATGTTGTTGGTTTAACAGCAGGAACAGACCTAAATGACTATACTATTGCTATAGACAGGCAGTTTGCAACTCAATATACCGCAACATTAAGCGGTGAAGTTTTGGCTGATGCTACTGATACTGAGTTTAGTAACATAACATTAGCACTGCAAGGTACAAACAAAGATATAGCACCTAGCGACCTTACTTTTGATGCCAACTTGCTTGGAAGTGCAACTAACTTAAAAGGTACCTTTACTTTAGGCACTGGAAATGATGGCGCAAGCGATGTTAACAACAACACTGCACAATTTACAGTGGATGTTAATGGCTCGACCTACACTTCCAATGTCATTCAGTTAACTGGTAGCGCTGCAGCAACTACGGTGAGTAACACCATAGAAGCTGGAACAAAAATTACGTTCCAACGTGCAAGCGGCCCTGTTGATGCAAATGGTGCCAACACTAACAATGCATTCCAGCTAAATGTTGAAAGTGATATCAACTTAGCTACAGTTACGAATGCATCAACTGGTCAGGCTTCATTAAAAACTGTAGTAACAGCGTTACAAACTCAGCTTGATTCATTTTCTATTAACCAGGATCGTTCGTTTAACCTTACGCAAATCGGCGCGTCTAGTAGTGATCACCGTATTACATCCGCGGTTGGTACTATATTAGAAGGTCTGGTTGGCTTTGATGCTATCGGTACAAATCGTCTTGCATACAATGATGGTGACATTCGCTTAATCAGTGACCTATATGGTGATACTGGTACGCAAGGCGATGTAACATCTTTCACTGTAGACAGATTGACTGATACTATATCCACTACGGTTAATGGTGAAGTTTTCACTGCATATCTAAATTCGGGTAATGCGCCTACTACTGGTAGTGTTGTTGCATTTGGCACAGATCTTGATGCCGGAACTAATAACGGTACGTATAGCTCAACTACCAAGATTATTACTTTGGGATCTTCCACTGGTGAGACTGCTAAACTGAATTTCTTCAGTGAAAGTATTACCGATGGTCGTATTCTTCAAATTAACCTTGGTAATGTTGCTGCAAATACTGCACAGCTTAATATAAGTACAACTGAAGGTGAGAACGCTTTAGAAGCTGCACTTAACGCTGTATTTGGTGTATCTGCGAATGATTCATTATCATTCCAGGTTGGTGCGGATACAACTGATACGATTGGTGTATCAATTGGTAGTTCCAAAACTACTGATATTTACTTGAATAGTAATAATGTTGCTAAAACTCTTTCAGTAGCTACAATCGCAAAAGCACAAGAAGCTGGCCCGATAATTGATACTGCGATTAACAAGATTATCTCATTGATATCGGATATTAAGGCAGCTATTACGTCGTTTGACTCATCTATTCAAAATAACCAGGCTAGTATTCAGAATGCGGATGCTGCAAGGTCAAATCTGTTGGATACTGACTATTCTCAGGAATCCACTCGGTTTGCCGAAGCCAGGGTTAAAGTTGATGCTGGTACAGCGATACTTACTCAGCTAAATTCTAGAATTCCGAACTTACTACAGTTGCTACAACAGTAGTATTAAAGAATTATGGAAGGTGGTTCGCCACCTTCTTTTTTCATATGAAAAAAGGATCCGCAAGGATCCTTTTTTACGGTCTTATATGTGCTGTTTTTGTTTATCTGGTGCGAGCAGGATTTGCCACTGTTAGAGCATTATTAACTATGCCAGAAACCGCAGCACGATCGACCTCTTCTGAGAAATGTCCCAATTTCAGCATGGAGTTTTTTTCCTGAATTGCAGTGAATTTCATAGCGAATGTCTTAGTTTTTCCATCAGATTCTATCTTATAAGAAACTGGTTTGCCGATATCACCACGGCCATGCTCTTTAAAAACATCCAAGGACATGCCCTTGATTTTATTAATACCCTTAATGCGCACGATATTATCACCTTCGCTTGCTTTAATTCCAGCTTTGTCAGCAGGAGAGCCTGGTGCGACTTCTAACACTCTAAATTCTGTAACGCCTTTACCCATATCCCACTCTTGGATTTTCAGTCCTACTCCACCATAGATTTTTGTGGTATCTAATCCATCATCATTTCCGGCTGTTATTTTATCCGCGATATTTTTCTTAACGCTTTTGAGTAATTTTTTTGCCTCACCGCCACCGCCGCCGATTCTATTGCTAGCAGGCATTAATAGCCCTTTAAAAACTTTATCCTGCTGTGCAAGTTGATGCAATTCTTCATCATTTTTTTTGATCTTTTTTGATGAATGCTCGTTTAACATGCCGCTTACTACTAAATCCATCGCGACTTTATTTTCTGGAGTATCAGGTGTTTTTACATCTTCCGCTAATTTATTGGATGAATCTGTAGGTTTTGCTGCCTGTCCGCGCCTTAACCTACCTGTCCAGAATCCAGGGCTTGTATCGTTAGTTAGAATAGAAACTCTCCTGCCAGTTGTTGCTGCAGGGGTTAGTTTTGTTTCAGGACTAATAGCTGGAGCTTCATTATTTTTCTGCCCTTTTTGACGCCCAGGGTTTAGATCATCCCTCTTACGAATAATTTCACTCGTCAACACTGTTAATCCATTTACATTAAAATTAGCATGACCCCAAGCATCATTAAACTCTTTATATTGTCCCTGATCCCCTTGAGATAACTGATTTATAACTGTCGTTATACTCTTCATAAGACCATCCATCTTACTACTATACTGATCATATCGCGTCTTATTTTCTTTACATTCTTTCTTGGCCTCTTCAGTAGAAGCAGTAAATGTACTCTGCTTCATCACAATTTTATAATACTTTGAAAATTCGCCAGAGTCAATCCCAGCCAACCTTGCAAAACTATCCTGAATGCCTGCATCAATAGCCCCCCCCACCTTTGTAGCGACCGGCTCTTCCTGATCTATAACCTCAACAAGACCCATAACATAATCAGCAAATATTTTGTATTTTTGCTGATCATCTCCTGGACTTTTTAAATCCTCTTCAAATTTTTCATTTACACTCTCGAGTGCCGACTGAGGCTTATCTATTGGATTAGGCTCAATGCTAGCGCCTTTGGAACGTGATGGCATCGTATTTGTAACGACTTGCACAGCCTTACCAACGACATTTGACATCTTCGTCAGCCTGCCTGTTTTCGGTTTCTCTGAAGGCTCTGTCGCTGGCTTTACAACGTCTTCACCCTTTTTTGCGCCGTCAGATCCAGGAGACGCCTCCGCCGCTATAACTGTAGAATTTTCTTCGCCATTTTCTTTTGTTGACGCTTCTGGCTCTTCATTTGGTTTATTGTGTTTGCGTGTTTTTTTAGGCTTCTTTGGTTTAACTGGTGGCCTATTGTCACGTATCTCTTCCTTTCTTTTTTGAGCCGCACTATTTTTATGCTTAGTGTTATGAGGCTCTTCTTTATTATCCTCCGCCACAGACGAAGTCGAAGCCGCATTATTCTCTGCAGATGCAGTCGAAGCCGCATTTAGATTATTATGACGACGAGCAGCAACCACAGCATCATCATATTTTCCCGCAGCAGTATCCAATCCAGCCGCAGCAGCAGCCTCCGCAGCTTCCTTACCCCTTTTCAGAGTTGCTGTTCCGCTAGCTTTAAAACTATCAAGCTTGCTTGGCGTTGCAACTATAGACTTATCAACCCGCTCAATATATTCAGAGCTTATAAGATCCGGAAATTTCTTTGCTTCTTCTTTTAAAATGCATAAAGGGTCTTTACCATCTATATCAGAGAGCAGAACATCCTTTGATAAAGAGTTTATAATTGCATTAAAAGGAGCCTCCTGACTTTCTACGCGAGACAAATATTCAGCTGCTGACTTTATAGAATCTTCAAAAATCCCCAGACTTTTAAAATTAACAAAAAGAACTGAAGTAAGCCTTGCTCTCTCATCATCCTCTAAATTTTCATTGCGTATATATTCATTAAAAATTTCTGGAAATATGATATTGGTAAAATCTTGTAAAACAAAGTCATCCTCCTTCATAACTTCTAACACAGCTTTAAAATATTTTTGGCGGCTATCATCCTTACCTATTTTTTCTGCAAATGATTTTTTTTCATTTTCATTAAAATCAACAACTTCAGAACTTAAGTAGCCATAAAATTTATTAGTTATTTGAACAGCAATATCACTTGAATCCTTTGGTACACTAGACCATCTCTCTGCTATTAAAATAAATCTTTGCTCATCTGTTGCATGTCCAAGATATTTTTTATATGGCTCATCGGCAGTCTCAGCTAATAATAAATCTTCTTGAGATGCAGATTTTGATAGCTCACCATCAACCTTTTTGGGTAATTTATCACTAGCTCTATAGCGCGTAATATCTGGTACACTAAATATTTTATTCAGAACATTGGTTCTATCTCTATCAAACTCCTTTACCACCAGCTTTTCAAGGCAGGAAGCCTTATGATCTGCATTAAAATCCGTTGATAAAAGTAAATAGTCTAAAACTTCGTAGAAACCTGTTTCTTCTAATTTACTTTGTTCCAGTATTTCATCTATCCTCTCTTCCTTATCATGAAGTTCCTTGCGACGCTTTTTTTCTTCCTCTGGTAATCTTGGGTTCCCAGAAAATTTTGCTTTTAGCTTTGAAATTTTCCCTATCGGTGGCATTCTATTTCCCATGTTCTTATTATTTTGTACCACTATTATAGCAACAAACTATTAATAATTTATTACAATTTGGACATAACTTAGCATATTTTGCCACATTTGTCAATATATTGTTACAATAGGTACAAAATTACAGTATTGTAGGGGAAAAAAAGAAATACTATAGCTCAAAATGTGGGGCATCGATGAATTTTTGGTCGTGTAACTGCCAATTTTGGTTCCAATCATGTCCCCAGCGCAGTTTTATGCCTTTTGAGGCGGCGATTCCGAACATAATTCCGGCCAGGACACAAAACCTTCCATCATCATCCCAGTCAATGGGATATGGCACAATATCAATGGCTTGCGAGGGGAACTTATTGTGTTTGCTGAATGGGAATTTTAACTTTGTCCGGCCCTGCTCGAATAAACGAGCCTGATCATCTCCCCCTCGATGCCCACAAAGTACTGTAAAATCAAAAATCTCAATTGCCTCATGACAAATTTCTTGCAAATGCGGATCACACGTGGCCAGCCGCGCCAGGGATTTTTCCGAAAAACGTGACATAATTACCCCCTATTAATAGATTCCTTGATCGTTTCCCAAAATAAATATAACAATGTCGGGATTGTCACCGTGATGAACGATGCCCTCACTTTTTTTGACATGAATTCTGCGCCTTTACGCATTTTCCGCATATATATAAAATCGGCCTGCATTTCCTGTGGTTCATGCGCGCCGATACCGAGGCCGCTCAAAGTCTCATGAACGGCCTCTTTTACTACTTTTCTGATATCTTTTTGTTCCATTTTCAGCTCCTTTAAATATCCAGTAAGGTCTCATCCCAATCGGCTCTTTTTGTAAATTTATTGCCGTCAAACATAAATTTATCTCCATAAAAACCTATTGGCAGCTCCTTTGTGGTTCGAAAAATCGTTGTATTTGAACTATTTAAATCACCAATGATAAAATTATCAGTAATTATTTTATCGTCACGAATTTCCACCTTTTCATCAACTCCGAAGACATATTTTGCCTTGCCGTCTTTCACTAAAATTACTTTTTCCATAATTTATTCCTTTATTTTTATAACATTATCGAAACATGAATATTTCACCACATCATCGGGAGTTTGCTCCGATGGGTTAATATCGTCACTAACAACTCCAGCCATTTGCAGTGCTTTCATTACAAGTTCTGAGCAAAACAGGGATGAAAAATCCGGTTCCATTTCCAGGCCGGGTATCCAGTCAAACAAGTCCAAACCGGCACCAAACACTTGAAAATTATCATATTTTGTCCGTGATTGATGCTTACCCCTTAGCCATTTTTGTAGCTTGAATTCTGCCGTCTGGCTTAATCCATCTTTAAGCGGAACCCACCAGATTTCGCCGTCATATGAATCAACTCTGTTCGACAAAAAATGCAATTGAACACCTTCTCGAAACTCGCCGGTTTTTATGTCCGGCAAATTGGAAAGTGTCGTTGATTCGATGAGAAAAACAGCGTCACCAATTCCACCGTATAAATCAACCTCCAAAACAAGCCCTACATGCGAATATGGACTGCCTGTTTTCCACTTGATAATTTCAGAAACGCGACCTTTCCCAGAAAAAGCAATCACGTCACCTGTCCGCATTTGCGAACGATATTCAATATAATCTGTCATTTTTAAACCTCCAAAACCATACAATAACCATTGGAACCATCCGCATCATTTTCAAACCCAATTAACACCCGGTCGCCAACAACTGCGCTGGCCATGAACTCCCGGTCGCCTGAGGCATTTTGATATCTAGTCAACGCCGTTAGTGATGTGCCACTGATTTCAAGCACCTGCGTTACAACTTCTGTGCTGTCATCCTTCTTCATTGTAACAACTGCATGACCGGTATCTGGTAAAGATATCGCTATA
>JAJRPW010000017.1 GCA_024280585.1 Alphaproteobacteria bacterium | reverse complement strand
ATTCATAAAATTCACCTATTAAATATAGGCTAAAATTTTATTCCCCTTGAATTCCTACGGTCACATCAAAGCAAAAACACTATATAATGCCCCATCTTTAACTCAATCTGACGAAGCAATCATATGCCGCACAGAAAAAATTTACATCAGATTGATCATGATAAAAACTATGGGCTTTCTCGCAAAAAATCTAAAGAAATCATCGAGGCCTTAAATCATAATGATAAAGCAAGAGTTACTGAACTTCTAAAACCTCTGCATATCGCCGATATTGCTGACCTTATCGACCTTATAACTCACGATCAAAGAAAGACATTAATTGATTTTATTCGCAAAGATTTTGATGCAGAAATTCTTGTTGAATTGGATTCCGACGTTAAAGAAGACACGATTGAGCTTTTAGGCCCAAAAGATAGTGCCAAGGCAATCAAACAATTAGATACCGACGATGCAGTCGATGTTATTGAGGATTTGGACGAAGAAGGTCAACAGGAAATTCTTGAAGCCATCCCTAAAAAACAAAGGGCTGAATTGGAAGAAGGCCTATCCTACCCGGAAGATAGCGCCGGCCGCTTATTAGATAGGAATATAGTAACCGTTCCTGAATTTTGGAATGTTGGACAAACAATCGACTATTTACGAGTCGAAAAAACCATTCCTGACGAGTTTTATCAGATTTTCGTGGTGGATCCGGCACAACACCCGGTTGGCGGAGTTATGTTAAGCCGGGTTATGCGCTCAAAACGTAATGTTTTGATGAAAGACATCATGCATGAAGATCTAAAAATAATTAATGCAGAAATTGACCAGGAAGAAGTAGCCTATATTTTCCGTCAATATGGCCTGGCCTGCGCCCCGGTTGTTAACGAAGAGGGTCGTATGATTGGTGTCATCACAATTGACGATGTTGTTGACGTTATTGACGAAGAAGCACACGAAGACATCATGCATTTAGGTGGTATCCTGGAGGGTGACTTATATTCCGACTTTGTCCAAACCCTGCGAAGACGTTTTCCATGGCTGCTAATCAACCTTGTTACCGCTATAATTGCATCAATCGTGATTGGAATCTTCGAAGAATCTATTGCTAAACTGGCTGCGTTGGCTGTTTTAATGCCAATCGTTGCATCAATGGGCGGAAATGCGGGAACGCAAACGTTAACAATCGCTGTGCGCGCCATCGCCACAAGGGAATTAACCGGCACAAACGCCCGCAGAGTAATCGGCAAAGAAGTGCTGGTTGGCGTATTAAACGGTTTGCTGTTTGCAATAATAACGGCTGTTGCAACCTATCTTTGGTATGGCAACCTTATGCTAAGTATGATTTTCGCATTTGCTACAATTATAACCCTGGCTATTGCCGGATTTGCTGGCGCTACTATTCCAATTTTCCTTGTACGAATCGGGGTTGATCCAGCTATTGCATCCAGCGTAGTTTTAACTACAATCACTGATGTTATAGCATTCGGCGCGTTTTTAGGACTGGCTGCGACTATTTTATTGTAAGGAAAACACTGTGGTGTCAAAACATCTAGCATTCTTCAGAAAAATTATATCCTCTGTAGTGACTGACACAACTGCAAAAGCCGCCTTTGAAAACGGCTATCGTTATGGCAAAGGTAACGCCCAGGCTATCCTAAAACCAGAAACTAATTCTGAAGTTTCTCAAATATTAGCATATTGCAACAAACATAATATTAGCGTTGTTGCGCAAGGTGGCAACACTGGATTAACCGGAGCATCGACTCCAGATACAAGCGGTAAACAAATTATTCTAAGCACAACCCTTCTGAATCGCGGCCTGCTGGAAATTGATACTAAAAACAAAACTGCTCTTGTCGGTGTAGCTGTAGTTTTGGACGCGTTAAATAAGAAACTAGCCAAACATAATCTAACCCTGCCGATTGATATTGGCTCCAGCGGTTCATGTAATATCGGTGGTCTTATTGCAACAAATGCAGCCGGAACCAGAGCTGGCCGTTACGGTAACACAAAATCTCAAACAGAATCTATATCAGTTATTTTAGCCGACGGGACTGCTCAGGAAGACATAGCTACAAAACCATCGCAAAGCTCCAGCAAACTGCTGCAAGATAACAGCAAAATTGATTTACTAAACCCCTTCATAGGTTCCCAGGGCTGGCTTGGAATTATTACCAGTGCAACAATGAAGCTAGTGGATTTACCAAAACAATCAGCCAGCCTTCTTGTTGTTCCGGCTAATGACGATGCCGTTTTACAAATCAGAGAATATTTTGAAGAAAAACATGGCGATGAATTCACTGCCTTTGAAGGCATGAGCGATTCGGCATTGCATTTAGTATCAAAACATATACCAAAATCCCCTTATTTATTTGAAGGAGATGACGACAAAAAACCTGAACATGACTATGTTTTATTGATTGAGCTGGCTTCGGAAAAAACTGATATTTCTTTGCAGGATGAAATTGACGAAGCCTTCATGGATCTTTTCCAACTAGGGCTAGTAATCACAGGGCGCAGCGACAAGCCGGAATTATTCTGGCATCAAAGGCATCATATATCAGAGGCTTTAAAGCTGGAAGGGCAGATTATTGCAACAGATATCTGCGTGCCCCAAGATCGCTTAAGCGAATTTAGAATATACACCACAAAGGCTTTAGAAAAAAAATATCCGTTTGTTATAGCAACATCATTTGGTCATGAAATGCTTGGTGCCGCTCATTTTAACATTATATGGCCAAAAAACAAGCCGCTAAGTGCTGAAGAAAAATCGCAATTGCAGGATTTTATATATGATATTGCCGTTAATAAATTTGACGGAACTTTCAGCGCCGAACATGGTATAGGCCCCCATAACCAGAAAGCCTACGGCAGATATACTGATAAAATTATAAAAGAAAAATCTGCGGAGCTAAAACAAAAATACGATCCTAATAGAATATTAAACCCTAATATTAGTTATTAATATGCATAAATATTTCAACCCAAAGAAGTTCATAAAAATCGCCGACACAATTTTCCCGGCCATAGTCATTGCTACGATCGGGCTGTTTGCTGCCGGGTTTTATTTTGCGCTGTTTGCGTCTCCAGCTGATTATCAACAAGGCGAAGCTGTCCGTATTATGTATATCCACGTTCCCGCCGCCTGGATGGCCCTTGGCATATATACATTTATCGCATTTGCAAGCGCTGCCAGTTTAATTTGGAAAAACCCGCTTTCGGATATTATTGCCATTTCAGCAGCGCCAATTGGTACTGCATTCACCTTAATATGCCTGATAACCGGGTCGATTTGGGGCAAGCCGATTTGGGGTACCTGGTGGGTTTGGGATGCTCGCCTCACATCCGTCTTGATCCTTTTCTTCTTCTATTTGGGCTACATGTCTCTTTATAACGCCTATGATGATCGTGAGCGTGCCGGAAAATTAGCTGCTATTTTAGCCCTGGTTGGCTTTGTTAATGTGCCTATCGTAAAATTCTCGGTTGACTGGTGGAATACATTGCATCAGCCAGCGAGTATAATCCGTTCTGGAGGTGTGGCAATTGACCCGTCTATGTTACTACCGCTAATGTTAATGTTCGGCGCATATGCCAGTTTCTTTCTGTTATTATTGATTTTACGCGTGAAAACTGAGATAAATCTTAGAAAAATTGAAAGAAAAAGAGCAAAATTTTAAATTCTTTCTTTACATAAAGGACATTAGAATATAAATGACAATATTACTTAATCTTAACGAGCAGACTTGATGGCTTTTGTTGTTACTGAAAAATGTATTATGTGTAAATACTCTGACTGTGTCGAGGTTTGCCCGGTTGATTGTTTTTATGAAGGCGAGAATATGCTGGTTATAAACCCGGATGAATGTATTGACTGCGGTGTATGCGAGCCGGAATGCCCGATCGACGCTATTGAAGCTGAGTCCGAAGATAACGTGCAATGGCTTGAGGTTAACAAAGAATTTTCTGAGAAATGGGCTAATATAACTCAAAATAAAGACCAGATGCCTGATGCTGATAATTATAAAGACGAGACTAATAAATACGACAAATATTTCAGCGAGAATTCCGGCAAAGGCGATTAGAGAGCTTCTATATAAGAAATAATCTCTGCCTTCGATGGCTGATAGTCTTTTTCTGCCCACCAATCTTCAGCTTTACGTAAAACACGCCCTATTTCTGGTCCGGTTTCAAGCCCTATTTTTTTTAAATCCTCACCACCAACAGGAAATTTTGGTATAACCCAACCCTCTGCAAAATCCGTTATTGCCAAGAAATTTTCTTTATCACACACATCACTTAAAACCAGCTTGTCTTTAAAAAGCTCCTTACCCAACGATCTTATGGATTCTTTATTTATCTTTTCGCTTGAAAAATTATCCAGCCGATCCAAGCAAAGCCGCCCTAACCTCTTTTGCTCCTTATTGGATAATTTCCATTTCTTGCATAAATTCTCAAACTCCGCCTTCTTCACATTATCCGCAATTGCAGCAAGCCTAACCAGCGGGTCAATTGCCACGTTCCAATTTTGCTCCTTATCAATTAGCTCTTCTAGTTTTACAAAATCCGCCTCAAACGCAATAATATACTCCAACACATTGATTTTCTGCATTTTTTGCAAAACCGGCAATGGATTCACAGCCTGTAATAATTTTATCATCTCGGATTTTATTCTCTCACCCGACAGACTCTTTATTTGATCGGCATTTTTCGCGCAAGCCGAAATAGCATCAGAGCCGAATTCACCTTTGCCATAATGGCTAAAAAATCTAAAAAACCGCAATATACGCAAAATATCTTCAACGCAGCGCTCGTTAGCATTACCTACAAAACGCACTAAACCGTACGATAAATCCTCTTTGCCGGTGGCATAATCATAAATCACCCCGTCAATATCCGACGACATCGCATTTATAGTAAAATCACGCCTCTTTGCATCCTCCTCCCAATCATCGGTAAACTCTACATTTGCATGTCTTCCGTCACAATTTACATCCTTGCGCAGCGTTGTGATCTCAATATTTTTCTTTGCGATATATGCCGTTACAGTGCCATGTTTTAAGCCTGTTGGAATCACCCGGATATTTTCCGCCTCCAGTTTTTTTATGACATCTTCAGGTTTTAAAGGGGTTGCCAGGTCAATATCATTAATTGCCCGACCTAACAAAGAATCCCGCACACAGCCGCCAACGAACCGCACATCACCATCTAAAGCTGCAAATAATTCTTTTAAATAAGACTGTTTCGCCCAGTCGATTTTATCTGGGAACGGTTCTGCTTGGGACAATTTTTCCTGCTTCAATTTTTGTCGGGACATATGATTCGGTGACTGTATCCATATTTTTCATGAGGAAATAAAATGATGCAAAACAAACCACAAACATGAGGTAAAGCAACCATTTAAGGTTACCATCAAAAGGAAGTTTCTTCCCTTTTTTCTTCATAATCTTCACAAAAAACAACCCGGCAAGATAAATAAAAAACGGAATAAGCACCGGCCAGAATTTAGCAAGAATTATTTTTATAATACCAATCATTTTAACTCTCCGTAATACCTAATATATCGCACACATCTTTCGTAATTTCTGCCCTGTTTAAGCTATAAAAATGGAACTCATTAACACCATTCTGCATTAGATCAATACATTGTTTTGCAGCTATTTGCACCGACACCAAATCACTTGCCACCTGGTCGTCACCAACATTTTCATACATCGCAAACACCCAATCAGGAATGGTTGCACCGCAGGCTTTACTAAAATTCACGGTTTGTTTAAAATTATTAACTATCAATATCCCCGGCACAATCGGCTTATCAACACCTATTTCACGCGCTTTATTAATAAAATCAATCACCCGGTTTGTGTCAAAACAATATTGTGTTATTGCCCGATTTGCTCCCGCATCCATTTTTCTTTTTAAATGCTCCAGATCAAATTCCAAAGATGGCGCATCCGGGTGTCCTTCAGGGTATGCCGCCGCACTAATATCGAAATCACCAAGTTCTTTTAGCCCTGCAATCAAGTCATCTGCATATTTATAACCATTTTCCAACGGCACGTATTCCCCTTCGATATTAGGCATATCGCCGCGCAAAGCAACGATTTGGTTAACACCAATATCCAGGTATTTTT
>JAJRPW010000016.1 GCA_024280585.1 Alphaproteobacteria bacterium | reverse complement strand
TTCTGTATAACGCATAGCAGCCGCGGCATCCCCATCCATCGAGCCAAAATTACCCTGGCCATCAATCAAAGGCACTCGCAACGAAAAATCCTGCGCCATACGCACCATGGATTGATAAATCGCGGCATCACCATGTGGATGATATTTACCCATAACTTCACCGACAATACGCGCGGATTTACGATATGGTTTATTATAATCACAACCGCTTTCATTCATAGCGTGCAAAATACGCCTGTGAACCGGTTTCAGCCCATCACACGCATCGGGAATCGCCCGCGACACAATCACACTCATCGCATAATCAAGATACGAATCGCGCATCTCTTTTTCAATTGTAACCGGTTGAATATCCGAATGTTTTACTGCTGTATTATTATTCAATGCACTTCCCAAATTATGTTTGACCTGAAGCCAACATAATACATAACCAGCGCTTATCTATCAAGGGTTTTTTCGCCTTAGAGCCCGTAATGCTCGCCGCCCTAATTAAAGCTTTGAACCAAACTCCCCGCTATCAAATGCCAGCCGTCAATCAGCACAAAAAATACGATTTTAAACGGCATCGATATCAGCACTGGTGGCAACATCATCATACCCATAGACATCAGGGTCGACGCCACCATCATATCTATCACCAAAAAAGGGATAAACAGCAGGAATCCAATCTCAAATGCCCTCCTCAACTCGCTAATCATAAAGGCCGGAATCAGAATCCTGAACGGAGTTTCTTCTGCTTTTTCAATACCTTCTACCCCTCCCATATCCATAAATAGCACCAAATCCTGTTGCCGCACATTCATCAACATAAACTTACGAAATGGAGCTAATATCGGCTCAACCGCCTGCTCTTCCGTTATTTGCTCGTTAATCAGTGGTTCCAACCCATTTTTATATGCCTCCTGGAAAGTTGGTTCCATAATAAAAAACGTCAAAAACAAAGCCAGACTGATTAAAACCCCATTTGGCGGCGTTTGTTGCAAGCCCATTGCCTGTCTTAAAAATGAGAATACCACCACAATTCTAGTGAATGATGTCACCATAACCAAAATCGACGGGGCAAGACTCAAAACCGTTATAATCGCTACCAGCTGTATGATACGCGAGGTTGCAGCGCCGCCACCCTCACCCATATCAAGCGAGATCATTTGCGCAAAAACTGGGTCACCAATCACCGCAAAAACAATAAAAAACAATGCAAATCGCATTAATCATCCCCTTTAGAAACTCGTTTTTTTTGTAATAGCCACACTTTCAATCAGTAGATCAGAGGTCGCGCCGAGCAAAATCAAATGCTCTTTGTCGTCTTTTCTTACCAAAACCAGTCTGTGCTTTGCATCCACCACCGAAAATTCCTCAACAAAAATCCTTTTTTCCTTAGATTTACCAACAATACTCACTTTTTCAAGCAGATACTTCTTGAATATAACCGAAACAAGACCAATCAGCCCGACCACAAAAACCAGGGACAAAATCGCGCGCAAATAATTTTCTGCATCCATTTCTTGCTCATTATTTAAGGGTGGAAGCGCTGCCATAGGCCGAAAAAGCGGTTTGTCTGGAATCAGCAGCACCAATTTTTTGCGATACACCTTCTTTCATCTTCTGTAAATCCTTCATTATTTTCGTCATATGCACCACAATTTCCTGCATTTTTTTATCATATTCTTTCGCCTTTTCGCCCGGCAAAGACGACACCTCACCACAAAATTCCCGCACTCGTTTGTCCAGCTCGGACATATCCACATCACCGCCATTTGCAATGGCCTCGCTATATTCCTTCAGGGTTTTCCAGACATTTTCTAATAATTTTTCTACATTTTCAGACATAATACCTCCCAATTTATTCTCGTAGAATACAAACTTTTACCGGCAAATGTCCAGCGCTATTTCTACCACAAGATACTTTATTTGGTACGACAGGTCTATCTAGGTAAAACACCCATCAATAAGCTTTCGAAACGCATCAGCCCGATGGCTGATCCGTTGTTTAGCCGCGGGTTCTATCTCGGAAAATGTTCGGTCATACCCATCCGGCACGAAAATCGGATCGTAACCAAATCCGCCACAACCGGCAGCAGGAAAGCGCAAAGCGCCATCAACTTTGCCCTCAAAACTCTCAATAACGCCCTCTTCCGGCCAATATAGTGACAATGCGCAGACAAATTTCGCTTTTTTATTATCATTATCGCCCAGCTCGTCTTCAATTCGTTGCATAGCCTTGGCAAAATTTTTTTCCACCCCAGCCCAACGCGCCGAATAAATCCCGGGAGCACCGCCCAACGCATCCACACAAAGCCCGGAATCATCGGCCAATGCAGGCAAACCAGTTGCATCCCCATAATATTTAGCCTTTAATTCCGCATTGCCAATAAAGCTATTTTCCGTCTCTTCCGGCTCCGCAATGTCAAATTCTTTTGCCGAAACCACTTCGACATTATAATCACCTAACAACCCTCTTATTTCCGCAACTTTCCCGGAATTTCCACTGGCAATCAGCAATTTTGTCTGGTTAAATTTTTTAGCCATCAGACAAGCCCAGTGCTTTTCTCTGCGCCACCACAAGCTCTGCCACCCCTTTTTTCGCCAGATCTAGCATTTCAATAAGTTGCTCCGTCGAAAATGTTTTTTTCTCCGCAGTTCCCTGCACCTCGATTATTTCACCGTCAGCCGTCATAACGAAATTAGCATCAACTTCGGCATTACTATCCTCCGCATAATCCAAATCCACAACGGAAACTCCATTATAAATCCCGCATGAAATCGCGGCAGTTTCAGCCACCAGAGGGATTTTATCAATCATTCCTTTGCGGCACATGCTGTCAAACGCCAGATGCAACGCCACATAACTGCCCGTTATTGATGCGGTACGCGTTCCGCCATCTGCTTGCAAAACATCACAATCAACGATAATCTGCCTTTCGCCCATCGCCTTCATATCTGTTATAGCACGTAAAGAACGCCCAATAAGCCGTTGAATTTCCATAGTTCTTCCGTTCTGCTTACCTTGTGTTGCCTCACGCCTTATTCGCGTATTTGTCGAGCGTGGCAACATGCCATATTCCGCGGTAACCCAGCCTTTTTTCTTGCCTTTGAGGAACCTTGGAACCTGCTCTTCCAAAGACGCTGTGCATAAAACATGGGTATTGCCACATCTTATTACACACGAGCC
>JAJRPW010000015.1 GCA_024280585.1 Alphaproteobacteria bacterium | reverse complement strand
ACAATCGGCTTCCCAATATCACCATTGAAATATCCGTTGATCACGGCGAAGAACTTGCAAAAAAGACCCTCAATGGACGGCTTGGTATTTTAGGCGGCATCTCTATATTAGGCACAACGGGCATTGTTGTTCCCTATTCTTGTTCAGCTTGGATACACTCTATTCATCGCGGCATCGACGTGGCCAAAGCCACAGGTGCTGACCATGTCATTGCCTGTGTCGGCTCGACTTCAGAGCGTATGATGCAAGCCCTTTATCCTCAAATTGAAGAACAGCATTATATTGATATGGGCGATTTTATCGGCGGCACGCTCAAATATTTGCGCAAAGTGCCCATTCCTCACGTCACAATTGCAGGAGGCTTTGGTAAATTTTCAAAACTAGCACAAGGTCACCGCGATTTGCATTCAAAACGATCGCGCGTTGATATAGGCTGGTTATCGGAGCAACTTATCATCCTCAACGCCACGAAAGCTATCATTAAAAAAGCCCAAAATGCCAACACAGCTCTTGAAGTCCTCATCCTCGCAACCGAGCAAAATATTCCACTTGGAGATCATATCGCGAAATTAGCACAACAAGAATGTCAGAAAATCGTGAGAATGGATAATATTGCTATTGAGATTAGGATTTGCGACCGAAAAGCCAATCTTATTGGCCAAACCTATTCAAATGATATCGTTTAGGCAGATCTCTAAGTCTTAAAATATAATTTTGACAGCCTTTAAGCATCATCTTCTTGTAGATTTTGTCTGGCAACCCATTGAATAACACGGCGGGTCACGGTTTGAAAGCTATCATTCAAGCCCGTCGTACTCACAATATTATCTTCAATATCTACATGATGAGAGCTTTTAAACAGTTTTTGACCAACAACACGGCCACTTCTTTTATGAATGAGTTTCACATAAAGCGCGACATGTGCATTTGCAGTTTTGTGTTTAGTATTCAATTGAAAAGACCTAATATTAATGCGCAACGCATAGTTACTCTTAATATTATCACGGCCATTACTCACACTGCCAACAGCACGGACATTTTCAAAAGCTTCCATAAAGCGAGACTGTAGAAGGCGCGGCAGTCGGTCTGACCATTTCACCCCAGATAAAACTGAAACTTCATTATTGGAGGATTTCACAACGATCCCACTACGTTCAAAGCTCTTAATGCCTGTAGGCTCATAAACGGTAAGCACGATATGAGGCGATCGACCTCTGAGAGAAAATTTTCGGGGCGCTGTAAGATCCACAATAATTTGAGGCTCACCTTTACTGGCATCACCAATCGCTGAGACCGCATTAGACATCAAGCCAGACACAGAACAAGCCCCAAGCCCGAAAGCAAGTATGGTAAAACTGAAGATTATACCAAGTACATTCCTCACAGCTATTCCTTTTTTTAATCCAACATAAACCTTATACCCCTATAAAGCTTCAAACTCATCTCTCTATTTTAAACAACGCAACTTTTAAAAGCTTTCCAAAGATCAATCATATCAAACAAAGCACAGAATTTTTATCTGATCTAACCAAAATCATCATGCCTTATTCAGGTCATAATACACTATTTAGAAAAGCTGCAAAGCTTTTCAACATCTATTTGTACCAAATCATCAAAAATATATCAAATATGTTGCTTTTTTCGCGCATCTTCAATTTTCTGTCAAAAATTATTGATTGTTGGAACTATATGTCGGGACATCCGAACCGCCTAACAAAGGATGATTACCAATTTTTTCGACCACATCATTCAAATTTCTCACAACATTTCTGACCTCAGCCATTGTATTTTGAAAATCTTTAATACTTTTATCCGCCTCCTTCACAAGTCCCGTCGCTTTATTTCCAAGGGACTTATCCAGCTTATCCGCCAAGTTTTTAAAGCTCGTCACCGCAGATTTAGCTTCAGCAATAATCGAATTCCCCTCTTCATCTAGCTTAAAGCTTGAAAACTCATCAACAGTCTTTTCAATTTTCACAGCAACTGATTTAAAACGATTGGTTAAAGATTGCGCATCTTGAATAATAGCCGCAACATTCCCCTTATTATCAGCAAGAACACCTGTAAAGTCTTCTATATTTTTCATTGTTTTTGCCAGAGAGACACGGTTCTCGGTAATCAGTAGCTCTAATTGACTCGCAGCATTACTCGCCTGCAAGGTCAATTTTTTACTGTTGGAAATAATATCGGCAATATCTTGTTTTTTGTCTTTTAACATCGTCGTGACGGACTCAATATTTTGCATACTTGTCACCAATGGCTTTTGCGTTTCAACGACCATTTTATTGATGTTTGTAGCAGTTTCGTTCAGGTTTTCCGTCAATTGAGCCGCATTATTCATAATCCTTGAAAAATTATCTTTATTATCTTCTAAGGACTGGGTAAAGGCTTGGATATTCATCATAGATTTTCGCACGAGCGCTTCATTATTAGCCAACATCTCATTAAGGCGTAAAATCATTGCATTACTATTATTGATCAGATCAGGCGCCCCTTCTAATAAAGACTTGCCTGAAACACGCGTGGCCGAAATCGCAGGATAAGGGCTGTGCCCACTTGCCACCAGTACAGCAGAATCGGGCGTACCTGCTGAGAGATGGATATTCGCAGTCCCCGTCAACATATTGGTTTCGATACGTGCCGAACTATTTGTTCGAACTGGAATACCTTTTTTAATCATGATCGTCACATGCGTTTTACGACCATCAATGGCATCAATGTCTAAGCTATCAACATGACCAACAGGAATCCCGTTAAAGAGAATCCGACTTGCTTTCGTCAGACCACCCACTTGACCCGTAAATTCAATCGTGTAGAAATTAGTCCCTTTATTACTTAACTTTTGCGTCCAATAGACAAAGCCTATCCCTGCCACTGAAATCATCAGGACAAATAAACCCATTAGAAAATGATTTGCTTTGGTTTCCATGTGCTAACCGTTTCCTTTTCTCTTCCTGACCAACTTATAATCTTAACTATTTTTATATCTTTGTCAAAATTCTGCCTATTGAATAATCCAATCAGCTCCGTAAAGTCACAATAAAAACACCCTGTCATAAAAACAGCATCACCTTAAATTATCCAAAGCCGCACGCGCACGATCACCGCAAAAATATTCTTTAATCCAAGGATGGTCTGGGTTTTCCATTAATGCCGTTGGGGCATCTGTTCTGACTATTTTCTGATCCGCCAATACAGCCACGCGATCACAGGTTTTGAAGATAGTATCCTGATCATGCGTCACCATATAGACCGTCAAACCCAACGTTTTTTGTAACTTTAAAATCAAATTATCAAAAGATGATGCCCCAATAGGGTCGAGACCTGCGGTCGGTTCATCTAAAAATAACAAGTCAGGATCTAAGGCTAAAGCCCGTGCTAATCCGACACGTTTTCTCATACCGCCAGAGAGTTCTGAAGGGTGTTTATTAATCGCCTCTAAAGGCAACCCCACCATTTTTAACTTTAAAACGGCCATTTCTTTTCTGAGGTTATCAGAAAGGTTGAGATGAATTTCCATAGGCAACATGATATTTTGCAAAACACTGAGCGCCGAAAAAAGCGCACCATCCTGAAACAAAATACCCCAATTGGCATCTAGTTTTTT
>JAJRPW010000014.1 GCA_024280585.1 Alphaproteobacteria bacterium | reverse complement strand
TGAACTACCTCGGCAAACAGCGCGATGTAATGACGCTGGCCCATGAGCTTGGCCACGGTGTGCATCAGGTTTTAGCCGCGGGACAAGGCGAATTGCTGTCTTCAACTCCGCTAACCCTTGCCGAAACGGCCAGTGTGTTCGGCGAAATGCTGACTTTTCGGAAATTGCTGGCGGAGGCCGAGGGACCAAAACAGCGACGGGCGATGCTGGCTTCGAAAGTCGAGGATATGCTCAATACCGTGGTGCGGCAGGTGGCGTTCTACGAGTTCGAGGTGCGGGTGCATGACCAGCGCCGCCAAGGGGAATTATTGGCCGAGGATCTGGGCGATCTCTGGATGGCGGTGCAAAAAGAAAGCCTGGGGCCGGCGATACGCTTCGATGACGATTACCGGGTTTTTTGGACCTATATCCCGCATTTCATCCATTCGCCGTTTTATGTCTACGCCTATGCGTTCGGGGATTGTTTGGTGAATTCGCTCTATAAAGTTTACACTGATAAGCCAGCCGGGTTTGTCGAAAAATATATCGAAATGCTCAGGGCTGGCGGTACTTTGCGCCATAAAGAGCTGCTTAAACCATTTGGAATTTATGCCGGCGATCCTGGTTTTTGGCAGGGTGGTTTGGATATTATATCTGAATTTATTGATCAGATTGACTAGCATCATCGGTATTTTCTACCACGGCATCCGGATCGATAATATCTATTATAACCTCGTGTTCCACAACTTTTTCGGTGTAGCCCGCCTCTTTTCTGAGCAATTCAATTTGCCCCTTATACTCACCTAAAGGCCAGTGCTCTGATTCGGGCTTTAACCCCATAAACTGGAACATATGCCGCCTGTTTTGCTTAAAATTCCGAGTATCATTCGAAAGTTCTTTGCCATCAGGATCGATGATTTTCATAACCAAATCATCACCTTCCATAATTCCAAAAATATCAAGCCAGAACACCAGCAATCTTGCATCATAGCCTATGGTTTCTCTGCCGAATTTTCCCTCACGGGCGCCCTGTGCATGCGGAACCCGTTTTGCAAATCCGGCACTAAGCAGCGCTGTTGAGATATATCCCAGGTTTTTTTCGGTTTGTTTGTCCCATAAAGGATAAATATCGAGACTATCACAGGCAACTTCGACCTCTCCAGTCACCGGATCTTCGCCAGTGAAGGGGTCAACCGGCTTGCCGTTCACCGTTACTGTAAATTCCAAAAATGGGAATGAGCTAATTCCGGACAGCCCAACCTCGCCAATCGTCTGGCCTTTTTCGATTTTATCGCCTTTTTTTACAGGAATGCTATTCTGTTTTAAGTGGCAATATTGGGTGATATACCCCCTTGGATGCTGAATAACCACGCCATTTCCACACTCTCTTCCTCGTACAGCTTCCTCGCCGATCAGCTTAACGCTAATATCGCTCATGCCATCGCGTACGTATTTAATTATACCGGAATCCGAGGCAACGACATTCACGCCATCCTTCATTTGTTCGTGATTAAGCAGTTTAAAATCAGTACTGACATGCCCATCGGAGCTTAAAATTCCGCATGTATGGTCGTTATACCCCCCCTCTTCAGGGATATGGTCGAAGTAGCTTTCGATAAAACAGTCAATTCCATAGTTACAGGCAATAGGAATTCCTAAATCAATTGCAAATGCGTTGCCGCTGCAAAAAACAAGGGAAATGGTTAATATTTTGCCTAATGACTTCATTATTTTAATAAATCCAATGTTCTTGAAACAAATTCGCGTCTATATAAAACTAAAATTACCAAAACACTCAGAATAATAAATAAAACCGGGCTAATATACCAGCTCAGAGCCACAAGCCCGAAATAATAAGAACGCAATCCCATGTTAAAATGGCGTCCGGCATTGGAAATAATTGTGGATATCCTAATCACATAACGCGCGGATTCTTTCGTATTTTTAAGGTCGCTTTCGCCCTTAATATACCTTGGAGCGGCCACAATCAAAACAGTGCTAAAGTTAAATTGCCTGATAACCCAGGTTAATTTAAAAAATGAATGGATAAAAATGACTAGAAGGAGTAGCGTTTTTATGACCCACATATGTAAACTTGTCTCAATGGCAAAAGGCATGTGTGACAACATGGCGATAGCTTTTTCGCCATATCCCAACATAGCGCCAAGACCGCCAATAATCAGAATCGAAGTTGATGCCAAAAAAGTGGAGGTTTGCACTAAATTAGCGACAATTCTTATATCAACGAGGCGGTCTTCGCGCTTAATACAGCTTTTTATCCAGCGCAGACGATATTTATGCATCACATTGACCAATGTTTGCCTGTTACAATCTGAAAAGTCAACAATGTATGAATAAACCGTCCAAACTGTCAAAAACCAACAAAACGCTGCTAAATCAAGTAGTTTGATGGTGATTCCAAAAAAATCCAGCATTACATATTCCCTAATAACCCACGAGTTGCAGCTACTATATCCCCTTCGCGCATTAATGATTCACCTACCAAAAACGCCTTAACTCCAGAGTTATTCATCTTTAACACATCCTCATTTTTATAGATACCGCTTTCGCAAACAATTGTTCTTGGCGATGAAATCATTGGGGCTAGCCGTTGGGTCGTCGTTAAATCCACTTCTAATGTCTTTAAGTTTCTGTTATTTATACCTATTAACATGCTACGTAGGTTTAAAGCTCTTTGCAATTCTTCTTCGTTATGTATCTCAATTAGTACATCCATGCCTAAATTAACGGCTTCGTTTTCAATCGCAATTGCGTCAGGATCACTAACCGCGGCCATAATCAGCAATATGCAGTCAGCATCCAGCGCCCGTGATTCCAAAACCTGATATGGATCGAGAATAAAATCTTTACGTAAAATCGGCAAATTACAGGCTCTTTTAGCCATGTCAAGATATTCATCCCTGCCTTGAAAATAGGGGCCATCGGTCAGAACAGAAAGGCAAGTTGCACCACCAAGTTCATAATCCCGGGCGATTTCACTTGGAATGAAATTATCACGAATGACACCTTTACTCGGCGAGGCCCGTTTTATTTCAGCGATAAGCGCATTTTCTCCTAAAGCTATTTTGTTATTTATAGACGATAAAAAACCTCGAACATGTGGCATTAAAGACACTTGTCTGCGCAAAACATATTCACTAATCAGAGCTTTCTGTCGGTCAATATGTCGTCTTTTGTCATCACAAATTTTGGCAAGAATATCTATTTGTTTGCCGTTATTATTGGAATTATTTTGAATTTCTCGGGTTATTTCTGGCATAATTTCATTGCCATCATCTTCAAAGGTAGCGGATTCCGCCATGCCATCTTGCTGATCGGCCTCATATTCCGTCGTTTCTTCATGGGCAAGCATATTTTCGCTGATCTCAATATTATCAACTTTCTGTGCGTTAACCGGAGCTGGGTCTATAGCCACACCGTCATGTTTTCGTACGGAAAACTCATATGGTAATATCTCGGATTCCACTCGGCTCGAAGGGTCGTTATCTTTTTGCTTGAAATTTTCCACTAACATATCCGCTAGTTCATTGGAAAAATCGTCATCTTCAGTGCTCATACGTCAAAATTCCTCTTCGCCCAGCTCTTCCAGCGTGCCGACAGCGCCATCTGGCACGGACAAAACATCGACATCCAAATCTTCAGGGTTTTTTAGGCAATATCCCGCAGAACGCACTGTTTTTATGACTGTTCCCGCTTTTTCGATCTTTAAGGCTTTGCGAAGGCGGTTGATATGAACGTCGATCGTTCGCGTCTCGACATGCAAAGAGCAGCCCCAAACGCGCCTTATAAGTTGATCACGCGATAATACGCGTTTTGGATGCTCCAATAATGCTTGCAATATCCGATACTCTACCGGCCCTAAGTTGTGTTCGTTTCCCCTATAATAGACACGTTTGGAGACCAAATCCATTTTAATGTCGCCATATTCAAGGTTTTTTGCCACAAATGACGGACGAATTCTACGAAAAACAGCATTGATTCGCGCGATTAATTCCTTTGGTGAGAAGGGTTTGACCAGATAATCATCGACGCCGCTATCTAGCCCTTCGATACGGTCACTTTCCTCGCCTTTTGCTGAAATCATGATTATAGGTATGGATTTAGTCGCGTCTTTGCTACGAAGATCCTTGCATATCTGCACTCCGCTAAGCCCTGGCAACATCCAGTCCAGCAAAATAATATCAGGCTTATTTTCATCAACCATGATCAGGGCTTCCTCGCCGTCTTTGGTTATCCGCACCCTAAACCCTTCTTTTTCAAGGTTATATTCAAGCAGGGCTATTATAGATTCATCATCCTCAACTATCAAAACTGACGGTTGTATGTTATCTTTGGCCATTTATTCCTCTTCATTTAAAACCCCGTTTCCCCTTGGTAAATGGGGTCAGGATCAACGAGAAAAACAGTAACATAAATACTAAAAGATGCAAATTAATTATTACAATTGCATTTTGTACGTTTTTCGTGTAATACACTTGCCATGAATGAGTTTGTTGCAAATAAGAAAATTGAAGATACAAAAATCGTGGTGGCTATGTCCGGCGGGGTGGATAGCTCAGTTGTAGCGGCTATGTTGCACCGAAAAGGGTATAATGTTGTTGGTGTAACTTTACAGCTATATGATCTTGGTGTTGATTTAGAAAAAAAGGGGGCATGTTGTGCCGGAAAAGATATTTATGATGCAAAAAAAGTTGCAGATCAGCTAGGGTTTCCGCACTATGTGCTGAATTATGAAAGCATTTTTAAAGAAGAGGTTATTGATGATTTTGCCGATTCTTATTTGCGTGGTGAAACGCCGATTCCATGTGTAAAATGCAATCAATCGGTTAAATTCAGGGATTTATTCAAGGTTTCTAAGGATTTGGATGCTGATGCTCTGGTAACCGGTCATTATGTAAGGAAAATTAGCAATAATAATGCCCCGGAGCTGCATAAAGCAATTGATGAAGAAAAGGATCAAAGTTATTTCCTATTTGCCACAACAAAGGAACAGTTGGAATATATACATTTCCCTCTAGGCGGCTTTAAGAAGGAAGATACGCGCAAAATGGCGGAAGAATTTGGCCTGGAAATAGCCGATAAGCCTGATTCACAAGATATTTGTTTTGTGCCAAACGGCTCTTACGCTTCAGTTATAGAAAAGTTGCGTCCCGGGGCGCTTGACCCAGGCGATATCGTTCATATTGATGGCAAAAAATTAGGTAGGCATAATGGTATTATTAATTATACGATTGGGCAACGCAAAGGCC
>JAJRPW010000013.1 GCA_024280585.1 Alphaproteobacteria bacterium | reverse complement strand
TTTTTGATAAAAATATCTTTATGTATCATGAAGATAGCATCATATCCAAAAAAGTTATAGATAATGGCTATGAAAATATAATTGTAAAAAATGCAACATTGAGCCATATGTGTAATGGATCTTCAAAAATTGAAGATAAAGCAGCGCATAATAAATTAGAATATTTTAAAAATTGGCAGTTGGGCTGGAGCCAATTCTATCTATTATCGGAATCTACATATAAAAATGACAATAATAAGGCCGCGCGTTGTAAGAAAAAACATTTATCAAAATTAAAACGTAAACTGCTTGCTTATAAAATTAAGGGCAAGAATACTGTGACTATTAAAGGTAATATCGATGGATGCGCGGCATATGATAAGAATGCAGACCCTTTTGAAAAAACTATTTAATATGGAGAGGAGAAGATTCGTGCTATGAAAAAAATAGGAATTATCGGTGCTGGAGCGTGGGGAACGGCCTTGGCAGGCACAGTTGGCAGAGGCGATAACGATGTTCTGATCTGGTCAAGAAGCCCTAAAGCTGCTGATTCTATTAATAAAAATCACGAAAACGAAGTGTATTTACCGGGTCTGAAGCTGTCGGAAAGGGTTGTGGCAACAGTGGATTTAGCGGATTTGAAAGACAGAGATGCTATTTTATTAGCGGTGCCGGCGCAGAATTTAAGAGACATGTGTGGTAAGATTAAGAGTGTCAGTTTAGCTACTGATATTCCACTAATTTTATGTTGTAAAGGCATCGAAAAAGATAGTTTTAAGCTCACAAGTGAGGTGATTGCTGAAATCCTGGAAAATCCGGTTGCAATCCTGTCGGGGCCTAATTTTGCGGATGAAATAGCTGGTGGGCTGCCGGCAGGCACAACCTTAGCGTGTGCGGATAAAAAATTGGGCATGGAACTGGTAGAAACAATAGGCAGCAAGCTATTTAGAGCGTATTATAGCGATGATATTATCGGCGCGCAAATCGGTGGTGCGGTAAAAAATGTAATCGCAATTGCGTGTGGAATTGCCATTGGTAAAGGCCTGGGCGAGAATGCCAGAGCCGCGCTGGTGACGCGCGGATTGGCGGAAATTGGACGATTATGCCTAGCAAAAGGCGGAAAATATGAAACTTTAATGGGACTAAGCGGCATCGGTGATATCATGCTGACATGCGGCAGTTTAAAATCCCGCAATATGTCTTTAGGCTATAAAATGGGGCAGGGCAAGGTGTTGCAAGATGTAATTGCTGGGCAAAGTGGAGTGACTGAGGGCGTTGCGACTGCGCAGTCTGTTTGTAAGCTTGCCGAAAATTTAGGAGTGGAAATGCCGATCTGCTCCACCGTATATTCCGTTCTGCATGAAGGGCGGAGCGTAGATGAAGCCATAAAATCCCTTCTGGAAAGGCCTTTTAAATCGGAAATTTCCGTATAGGTAAAAATTATCGCGTAAATCTTATATAACACAAAAATGTAACTTTTTTAATAAAAAGCTTGCTATATGTATTAGCATGGTATATAAAACGTTACGAATGTAATGTTTTGGAGAAGAATAGAATGTCTGTAGGCGTAAAAATAGAAGATAATGTCGATTTTAATCGGATGGATTTTTTAAATAAATTGGAGAAAAGAGTTTCCTCAGGAAGAAAATCCTCTCATAAGAAGGATAACAAAGTTGATACTCGCTATGAAGAAATTGAGGATAGGGTTGCACGTGCGCATCACTTATATCTGGCTAAACCAGAGGCTTATGTCAATTCGATCAAGAAAATATTGAATGATGTGGCCGTGGATAAAAACAACGAAACCCCTCCTGTGCTTAAAGATAAAAAGGGTAACCCCATAAAGCTTAGTTTTGATATTAACTATCTAGAAGAAGATATTTTAGGTGTCGATGGTGAAATGAATGATGTTCGTGATGGTCATTCAAAAAAGGCGCATTTTAATAAGCCTTTAGGCAAGCTAATGGCTAAATACACAAAGAATTTATCGGAAAATGATAGGGCGGATATTTTTTCTGTGCTGGAAAAACTTTTTCCAAAGGCAATGAAGGTAGCTGATAAAGAAATAGAGAAAAACGCGCAAGAAAAGGCTGCGAGAAAGCCTGAAAGAGAGCAGAAAAAATCTAAAAAACCTAGTGAAGATGGCGGCTTAGAGTCTAAGCATCGCAGGAAAAGGCATAGAAGAAGTGAGCCGGTGACTCCTGTCCAGGATATTTCATCATTGCAAATAACCCCTCGTGAGAGCTATAGCAGTGATGAGGATGGAAATAAAAAGATTGTTGCAATTTCCAGCGCTAGCTCTGTTCCAACCCCGGTTTCCAGTCCTGATTTTAGAGTGTATGAAGACAAAATGCTTATAAAAGAGGCAAAAAGAAAGGGAAGTCTTACTTATAAGTTAAAAAGGAAGCTTGGTTTTGGAAATTTTAGCCCTACCACACAAGAGCAAATAGATATTGCTAATGGGAAGGTTGTTGTTCCGGAGTCCGTTGAGAGGGAAGCAGATTATTTGGATTGGACTGATGTTATTTTGCATGGAGTGCCTCTTGATGCGGTTGAGGTTTCTGTAAGAGAAGAGCGGAGTATAAAAACGCCAGAAATTGATAAAAATTCAGTAATTTGGTTAGATCAAAATGACCATAGAAAAGGCGCTATAAGAACTGATGTAAGAGTTCCTTGTTTTGATACGTCTGGGACGGATTTAAAAGGTGATTTTGAGGCAGCAAATCAGAGTGAATCGCTTATTCAGTCGGAGCAAGGCTCTGCGAGAAGTAGTGAACTTTCACCAGTACCAACACTTGTATGTGAGACTGATGCTGGCTTTACAGAGCATTCTTATTTTAAAGACAGGGTGGTTGAGGATCAAGCTTCTTCTGAACTGATTCAAGTAGTTGGTGGAGCTGGTATGAGTTGGGTTGATGAAGTGTTAAGTTCGAAAACAGCTTCATTAGTATCGTCAATTTGCATTGTTGGCTCTGAATTTGACAGTAGTGTCTCTGGCGAAACGGAAGTTTTCATTGGAATTGGTGCGAAGCAAACTTCTTCCCAGTGGGCTTCGAGTGTTCGGGGCGGTTCTGAGTACTCTTCAAGAAGTAGTTCTGGATCATCTTATGATGCGGTTACTGATGATGAGGCTAGTATAGATAGCGATGTGGAATATTTATCAGGCACAGCAAGCACTATAGAATTTTTACAGCCCTTGGTGGAAGAACCAGAGAAAGTTGAAGCTCCAAGAATAGGAGCTGCAAGAGCAAAGATTTTGGAGGTGTATAAAAATCAAGAAGCACAGGGTGTTTTGGATGCCCTTACGCAGCGCTGTCCTGAATTGAGTAGAAGCGGAGCGTCATCGCCGGGAACTGATGATCCTGCATCGCAAAGCAGAACGCCATCGCCTGAAACTGATGGTGGTCCTGCAACTTCACGTTCATGGAAGGAAAGGTTCAAGAATTCCTTCTCATCCGGGATGTTTCTTACTTAAAGAAATCTTCCCACCAGGATTCAACTTTAACCTTGCCTACAGCGGCAGAGGCCGGGTCACCAACGATTAGGTTACCTTGTTTTGTAAAGCCTTCCGGCAGGGTTGTCGCGGACTGGTCGGTGCTGATACCGATATAAATCTTGTTTTTATATACAACAGCTTCGGTCGGAACTCCATAACCAAGGGCGGTTTCACGCAGATTAGTCCCGCAAACGAAATCATGCTCGGTTATTTTTGCTGTACCGGCAGAGCATATATCCGCTGGATTTGGTGTATAACGTGGGAATAATACAACGCTGTTATATAAAGTGGCTTTTGCCGTGATTTTCTCGTTGGCATCCAGATCGAAATACCAGCCTTTATCAGAGGAAGTCGGACAATCACCATCGGCCACATTGGCCAGGTCATTGGCTGTGCTCATAGTTGCCACAGTAGAAAATTCAGGAAATATATGATCTTGAATGCCATATGCCCTGTTGGCTATTGCGGCATCAACATCGCCTAATGATTGTAGGTCTCCTGTGCCATAAAACTGCATTAACACATTGTTATTTGTAGAAATTGAAGCGCCATTTTCGAAGAAGCTATGGCGTGCATTTGTGCTTGTTGCTTCCGTGTTAAATAGTTTTGTGGCTTCGTATAAAGTCCCCTGATCAGTCAAGTTAACCTTCCACATTTTGCCTTCCAGGTCATTTACATAGATCAAAGCACCCTGATTGGTGAATAATTCTGTGGAATCAGCGGTTATAGATGTTATACGAGGCGGAACAGAGCTTTCGATACCATTGGCACTGCCATCATCGACCAGGTCGATTCTCTGAATAATTTTTCCGCCATCTTCCATGTCAATAATAAACAAATTGGCACCATATTCAGAAGATGTACCGCTATTATAACCACCTGCGATGACAGCGGTCCATCTCATAGTGCCGCCGGCTCCGACAGGAAGTCTTACAATTGCCGGGTCAGACCATGATTCGCCTAATTTCCTGAAATCATATTCAGCAGGAACGGTTCCGGTTGTATCGTAATCGGTTCTTACGCCATCACTACCCCAATAGTTAATGGTTTGGTTGACATTGTCATGGTTAAAAGTGAATAGGTGCAAAGGGTTATAAGGATCGGTTATATCCAGTGCAAAGTAGGATTTTCCGCCTTGTCTTAGCCCTGAAATCAGAACGGTTTTCCAGCCGCCATCATAGTAAATATCTTTTACTATAGGCGAGCCGTCCACCCCGTAAATACTGGCACTTTTGCCGGGTTCCAAGATCATATTTCTCAAATTAGGCAGAACGCTGGGCGGTATAAAACCCCATAACTCTTCACCGTCAGAGGATCTAAATGCATGCATCATTCCTCCGTTGGAACCACCATAAACCATGCTGTCACGGCTACTTGCAGCACTACCTTTGAAGGTATTATAGCCGTTTAGATAGCGGTAATAGGCTTCGGTATTTTCGTTGGATTCATCGGATGTAAAGGCTATTGGTGCGCCAACAGCAACGGCTCTGGAGTGGTATATATCCGCTAATTTCCATCTTTCGCCAGATATTAGCGTAGCACCTTCATCATCCGTTCCCGAAGGATACTCACCGTAAGAATCTTTCCCTCGTACAAACTCGATTAAATCAGTTAGTTCGTCGTCGGAATAAGTGATTCCTGCATTTTCCTCCAAAGGAACTCTTAAACGTTCTAACTCGGAAATTGTGAAATTATTTATCGAAGTAGTGACACCTGTGGCGATAGTCCAGATTTGTCTATCATCCGCGGCTTTTGCGTTTAATACCGCTCCTGCTTCCCAAACCAGGGAGTCTACAGCCCCGTTTGCATCAAGAGAGTATTTATTCAAATGTCCTTTCCACTGATTGTCACTTTTATGTTTAAAAGTGGCTTGTAAAATGTGGTCAGTACCCAATATTTCAGGCATTACAGTTGGTGCGCTAAATGTTAGGTTAGAGCTGATTGTCTGTAAAATGTAACTTGAAATTGTGTCATATAGCAATTGTCTGTTTGCGGCAAAAACCGGGGAATCGGGGTATGTACCGCCTTTTTGAGCAATCGTTATATAATTTTCCGAACCGCTTGTTGAA
>JAJRPW010000012.1 GCA_024280585.1 Alphaproteobacteria bacterium | reverse complement strand
GTCAACCAAAGCCGGTTCATTATCATAAATAACCTTCACTAAATTCACCGAACCGGTTGATAAAGAAGCCATTTCCGGCCTATGAACCATCGAAGCGGAACGCTCATTGCCCTTGCCACCACGCGCGCCAGTTGAAAACTGCACAATCATACCCGGGCAATGTTTATTCAGCCCTTCTTGCAACTGGGCAAAACGATCCGGGTCGGAAAATGGCTTGCCGTTATCGTCACGAACATGCACATGCGCCACAGTCGCGCCAGCCTCAAACGCACCTTGCGTACTTTCAATTTGCTCTGAAATAGTGATCGGCACCGCTGGATTTTCAGCTTTCGTTGTAACGTTTCCTGTAATCGCAACAGTAACAATAGCCGGTGTGGTCATAGGATTTTCTCCAAAAATATATAAATCAGGCAGTAATTATAACAAAAAAATCATGGATTGAAAGGGTTAAATCAAATTCATGCTTGGCCTATTTCCTGCCCGGTTCACCCTATTTTTCCAGCTCTCGGATTTTTCAGTGTTCGCAGACAAACTATTTACAACCGATACGCAAGCAGCTAACATCATAACACAACCAATACGGCTAGCTATAGACTCACTATAGTATGCACCCGTCATGCACATCCCGGCAATAAAAACAACTCCACTCACGATAATTTGCCTGTCGTGATTATCTGATGACATAATTATCCTCCTAAGCGGCTTCTCGACCCTGTCCATTTTGTACAGCTTGATGCTGTGTTTGCCAATAGTTTGGCAAGGGCGGCAGAGCCACCAACGCCACATTATCATGCTCCCTGTGCAAAGCCTCATCCGCAATATAACCAAAAACCGCTGAAGAAGCCATCATCAGCAATCCGGCAACAAGACGATCTTCCAAATACTGATTTTTATCAGCCCAAAAAGCAAAACACCCAGCAAGCATGCATAAAGAAGCTCCCATTTTTACCCAATCACGCCTTTCTACTTTCGATAGATCTATTGTCATAATTATTTCTTCCGTTACTAAGCTACTCTTGCAGCCTCTCCAAGATTTTGTGGCAAAGCAATCTGCGCCTGCCAATTATTTTGAGGAAGTGGATTTACCACGGGACTAGCAGACAAAGCAACTTGGCTGCGCTTCCTATCAGCTAAAGAACTGGCCGCAGATATTATAGCACATGAAAATAATATGCCTACACCTCTATAAACAACTGGCACTCCCTCATATACAGAACTCATAAAAATCCCTGACATTCCTATAAAAGCAAGAGCTTCCTCTATAGATTCTATTTCTTTCACAACTAACTCCCCAACAACCCTTCAAACAATTTAACACCGTCAACCCCGCCGGTCAAATCATCCGCTGCGCGCTCTGGATGCGGCATCATGCCCAAAATCCGTTTATTTTCACTCAACACACCGGCAATATCATTCAGCGAACCATTGGGGTTTTCGCCCGCATAGCGAAACGCCACCTGGCCGCCATCTTCAACAGCTTTCAGGCCATCGGCATCAATAAAATAATTGCCGTCATGATGTGCGATCGGCACACTTATCACCTGCCCTTTTTTATAGGACTTCGTGAAGTCGCTATCAGCATTTTCTACTGATAATTCAACATCTTTGCAGACAAACTTCAAGTTAAAGTTACGCATTAAGGTACCCGGCAAAAGCCCGGCTTCCGTCAACACCTGGAAGCCATTACACACGCCCAATATATACGTCCCGGCCTTCGCCGCCTTAACCACTTCCTGCATAATCGGCGATTTGGCGCTCATCGCACCCGAGCGCAGATAATCACCATAAGAAAACCCACCCGGCAGCGCAATAAAATCCAACCCATCAGGCAATTTTGTCTCGGCATACCAGACACTTACAGCCGGTTTCCCAGCTATCGCTTCAATTGTTTCATACATATCCCGATCACAATTTGAGCCAGGAAATGTTATCACCGCTGCTTTCATAAATTTTTCCTTTTCCCTACTGTCATTATCTGAACTTCACCCTAATTCTATCGTCATCCCCCGAATTTACGATAGTAAATTATAGGGGGATCCATAATAACTAAATATAGATTACCCTATAGTTTTTTAAGTAAAAAAACTCGGGTAATGACGAACTTGAGCACTTTACAATAAATTAATGGCTAAATAATTATGATACAATTACCTCATACAGATCATTCCAACCCGGATTATCATTTACTATCAACTTTATTTTTTGTTCTCGCTTATATTTTTTTAACCTTTTTTCTCTTTTTATAGCTGACTCTGCATTATCGTGGATTTCATAGTACATTAGTTTCTTTACATTATATTTATTAGTAAAGCACCTAATTTCTCCAACTCTATGCTGCCATATTCTCTGCACTAAATTAGAAGTAACACCAACATATAAAGTTCCATTTTTTTTATTCGATAAAATATAAACTGCAAATTGCTTCATTTATATAAATCTTCATTAGTTATGTTATAAGGTGTCGTTATTACCCAACCTCGAAGCGATAATCCTCAATAACAGTGTTCGCCAACAGCTTTTCGCACATTTGTTTAACCGCTTCTTCAGCCTTCGCCGGATCAGTTTCGACAAGATTAACCTCAATGAATTTACCTTGTTTAACCCCATCAATACCATCAAAACCAAGATGCCCCAATGCTCCCTGAATCGCTTTTCCTTGTGGGTCTAACACGCCATTTTTAAGTGTAATATAGATTTTTGCCTTCATTTTTTATCCCCGGCTTTCTTATCATCAATAAAAATCCCCAAGCGCCTTGCAACTTCCTGATATGCCTCGGCAACACCACCCATATCACGCCTAAACCGGTCTTTATCCAGCTTTTTATTAGTTTTCATATCCCATAAACGACACGAATCGGGACTAATTTCATCAGCCAAGACTATCTCCGAATAATCCTCATGGACTATGCGCCCAAACTCGATTTTAAAGTCAATCAAACGAATTCCCACCGCCGAAAACATGCCGTACAAAAAGTCATTTATACGAAATGCCAGCATTTTTATCTCTTCAATTTCCAGAGGATCAGCGAGCCGCATTGTAAAAATATGATCTTCACCAAT
>JAJRPW010000011.1 GCA_024280585.1 Alphaproteobacteria bacterium | reverse complement strand
CAACGGAAATTAAAGCAACATTAAAAACCGCAAAAGATGTTGTGGCAGGAAAAGGCGATATTATAGCGGTAGTACAACCACATAGATATAGCCGGGTTAAGGATTTATTCGATGATTTTTGCAATTGTTTTGCCGATGCCGACAAAGTAATTGTCACAAATATATATGAAGCTGGCGAATCACCTATCGAAGGAATCACCCGCGACTCGCTCATTTCCGGCATTAAAAAAACCGGACATAAAGAGGTTTATCCGCTGGAATCAGAAAGTGACCTGCCCGATTTGGTACATAAAATCACCAGTTCGGGGGATATAGTCGTGTGCCTGGGTGCTGGCAGCATAAGCCTTTTAGCGAATTCATTACCAAAACAGTTGGAGGAATTATATGTTGGATAAATTAAAAATTGGGATTGCGGGACTTGGAACTGTCGGTGTCGGCGTTGTTAAAATGCTTGAGAAAAACAGCGTATTGATCGCAAAAAGATGCGGCCGGGAAATTGTGGTGACGGCAGTTTCAGCACGCAGCAAAGATAAAGACCGTGGAATCGATATTTCTGACGCCACCTGGTATGAAAACGCCACGGATATCGCCAATGATGATAATGTTGATCTGGTGGTTGAGCTAATTGGCGGTCATGAGGGCGCGGCATATGATTTATGTGTTGCTGCTTTGAAAAATGGCAAAGATTTTATTACAGCAAACAAGGCACTTATCGCCCGTCGTGGTTACGAATTAGCACAATTAGCTGAAGAAAATGGTGTAACAATTGCCTATGAGGCAGCTGTTGCTGGTGGAATTCCAGTTATAAAAGCCTTAAAAGAAGGTGCAGCCGGCAATGAAATATTGCAAATTTCAGGGATTTTAAACGGCACTTGCAACTATATACTAACGGCAATGAAGGAAACTGAACGCGATTTCGACGTGATTTTGAAAGAAGCGCAGGATTTGGGCTACGCAGAGGCTGACCCAGCCTTTGATGTTGACGGAATTGATGCCGCACATAAATTAGCAATTCTAACCTCAATAGCCTATGCAACTCCAGTGAATTTCGACAAAGTCGATGTAACAGGAATAACTGGAATATCGCTTTTGGATATTAAATGCGCGGGCGAATTAGGTTATAAAATAAAATTACTTGGTGTTTGCAAAAAAACAGAAACCGGTATTTTCCAAGCGGTTTACCCATGTTTAATCGACGCGGCTTATCCATTGGCAAAAACCGATGGTGTAAATAATGCAATATTTATCGAAGGCGATTTTGTTGGAAATATCGTGCTTGAAGGCCCGGGAGCCGGACAAGGAGCCACAGCCTCCGCAGTTTTATCTGATATTATCGACATTGCCGCCGGACGCAAATCCTATACATTTAACATTCCTGCAAGCGATTTAACAGAGCAAAAATTCGCTAATGCCAATGATTATGAAGGCGAATATTACCTTCGCATAAATGTTTTAGACAGACCGGGCGTGTTGGCGGACATAACTGACATATTAAAAAACGAAGGGGTTTCGGTTGAATCCATATTACAAAAACCTGCCAAATCAAGCGAGAAAGTTGATATTTTTGGCGCAACTCATAAAATAGATGAAAAAACTATGATAAAAGCAGTGGCAAAAATTGAAAAACTAGATAATGTATTGAATAAACCAACAATCATAAGAATATTAAAAAGCTAGGGGAAAAATAATGGTAAGTCTAATAAAATCCAGAAAAAACGATGAATCTGATGAGTTAACATTGGATAGGAATTTTGCCATGGAAGCCGTGAGAGTAACTGAAGCTGCAGCTCTTGCCAGCTATAAATGGGTTGGTCTTGGCGATGAAAAAGCAGCTGACCAAGCGGCAGTTAATGCAATGCGACGAGCTTTAAACACCCTTTCAATCGATGGAACCGTTGTAATTGGCGAAGGCGAACGTGATAAAGCTCCAATGCTTTATATCGGCGAAAAAGTCGGTTCCGGCGAAGGGCCTGAAATTGATATAGCACTTGACCCGCTTGAAGGCACAACGATTTGCGCGACAGCAGGGCCAAACTCCTTAGCCGTTATTGCTATGGCCGAGAAAGGCGGGTTTTTGCACGCACCGGATGTTTATATGGATAAAATTGCTGTTGGCGGCGGCCTGCCAAAACATGTTGTTGACCTGGATAACTCCGCTGCTGCAAATTTAAAAAGCCTGGCCAAAGCCAGAAAATGTGAGATTTCAGACTTACTAGTATGTATTTTAGAGCGCGATCGCCATGAAGAAATTATCGCAAAAGTACGAGAAGCCGGCGCGCGAGTTCAATTAATCGGCGATGGTGATGTTGCTGGCGTTATCGCAACTTCCAAACCGCAAGCTACATCTGTCGATATGTATATGGGAATTGGCGGCGCGCCAGAAGGGGTTTTGGCCGCGGCAGCATTGCGCTGTGTTGGCGGACAAATGCAAGGACGCTTGTTATTTGACGATTCAACTCAACGTGAACGGGCAAAACGCATGGGTGTCGCCGACCTTTCCAAAAAATATAATCTCGAAGAAATGGCCAAAGGCAACGTTATGTTTGCCGCATCCGGAGTTACTGACGGATCCATGCTTGATGGTGTAAAAAGATTCCCGGGCGGAGCCAGTACCCACTCCGTTGTGATGAGATCAAAAACTGCCACTGTGCGTTATATCAAGGCTGAGCACCGCTTTGACAGGAAACGCGGTGGCGACCCTGCTGAAAATGGTATTTTATAGGTTGCGTAATATTAATTTTCCGCTATTTTACTATTGTAATCACAATTTTTTATTCAATCAGAGAACCAAACAAACAGTTTGCGAATATTATTAGGTAGATAATGAAAGTAAAGGATCAGGTAAGAGAATTCAAATCGGCAACTGGAACGATTTGGAAATTAAGAGACATTGACGAACGGGCAGTGGCTGCGATCGCACAAAAATTTGATATACCGGAAATCGTCGCTCGTGTAGTTTCACTACGCGGGATTGATGTTGATAATGTAGAAAAATTCCTGAACCCAACAATTAAAAATTACTTGCCGGATCCAATGGAGTTTTTGGATATGGAAAAAGCGGCAAATCGCCTGGCTGATGCCGTTATGAATGGCGAAGAAATAGCAATTTTTGGCGATTATGATGTTGACGGAGCAACCTCCTCAGCATTATTAAAAAGATTTTTTCGAGAGGTTGATGCCGACCCAATCGTATATATTCCCGATCGTATCAAAGAAGGGTATGGCCCCAATACCAACGCACTTTTGGAATTGCATGAGCAAGGTGCAAAGGTTTGCATTACTGTCGATTGCGGGACTTCTGCATTTGAACCACTGGCAGCAGCAGCAAAGGCAGGGTTGGAAGTTATAGTTATAGACCATCATTTGGGCGGCGAAAAACTGCCGGAAGCAGTTGCAATCGTAAATCCAAACCGCCTTGATGAAACCTCCAAACATGGACATCTTGCCGCAGTAGGCATGGCTTTTCTGCTAGTTGTCGCAGTGAATACAAAATTGCGCGAAAAAAATTGGTATGACGATAAAGAGGCACCTAATCTATTGAATTTACTAGACCTTGTTGCACTGGGAACAGTTTGTGATGTGGTACATTTAAAAGGTGTGAACAGAGCTTTTGTCGCGCAGGGCTTAAAAATCATGCGCAAGAGAAACAATATCGGTTTAAACATGCTGATTGATGTTGTGAACATAAATTCTGCGCCGGGCACATATCACTTAGGATTCGTTTTAGGACCAAGAATTAATGCAGGCGGCAGAGTTGGCCAGGCTAATTTCGGAGCAAGATTACTATCGACTGAAGATCTGGATGAAGCGGATGAAATCGCAAAAGAACTCAATAAATTCAATGCAGAACGCAAAGCCATTGAACAAATGGTGATGGAAGAAGCGGTTAGTCAGGTCGAGGAAAAAGGCGTGGATGGCTCTATCGTTATTGCGAAAAGCGAAGGCTGGCACCCGGGCGTGATCGGAATTGTCGCAAGCCGCCTTAAGGAACGTTTTAACCGCCCGGCAGCAGTTATTTCGCTATCAGACGGTATCGGCAAAGCCTCAGCTCGTTCGATAAACGGGATAGATTTTGGTTCGGCAGTCGTTGCGGCAAATCAGTCTGGACTATTAGTTACAGGCGGCGGGCATGCAATGGCAGCAGGCTTTACCGTTAAAGAAAGTAAAATTGATGAGCTGGAACAATTTTTCAGCAAAAAATTTGGTGAAAACATTGAAAAACTGGCTGTTAGGACAATTAAACTGGATGGAAAAATTACCATTGCAGGCGTGACAACCGATTTTGCCAGCTTATTACAACAGGTTGAACCGTTTGGAGCCGGCAATGCTGAGCCGCGCTTTATTATTGAAAATGTTTGTATAGTAAAGGTAGATATTATCGGCGGCGACCATGTGCGTTGTATCTTATCTGATGCTAATTCAGGCGGCCAAGGCGGTACTATTAAAGCCATGGCCTTTAGAAGCCTTGAAGCCCCGCTTGGTAAAGCATTACTTAGCAACCGTGGCAATGTAGTGAATATTGCCGGTCGCGTCCGTTTGAATAACTGGCAGGGCGTAAACCGTGTGGAAATGCTGATTGATGATGTTGCAATTTAGGTAAATATCGGTATAAGAACCTGTTCATAATCTTTTTGCTGCGCCACAGAAATATTACGAAGGTTCTAAATTAACCATATGCCTACACACACTATCGAAACCATTTTGCCGTATAAGAAAAAACAGCTGTTCGAGCTGGTTGCGGATATTGAAAGCTATCCGGAATTTATCCCGTGGTGTGAAGGTGCCAGAATTTTAGAGCGCGATGGCGACATTGTTCTTGCCGATTTAATCGTGCATTTTCGTGGTGTAACCGGTAAATATACATCTCGCGTTTTTCTGGATAAAGAGCTGGATGAAATCTCCGTAGAGCTATCACAAGGGCCATTTGAGCATCTTTATCAGGGCTGGAAATTCACTAAAAAACCCAATGGAACCCTGGTTGAATTTGATATAGATTTCAAATTGCGTTCATTCATCATGGAAAAAATCGTTGATTTAATGTTCGACGATGCCTGCAAAAAAATGATGAACGCCTTCGCAGAACGCGCAAAAGCGATTTACGGCTAATACTGTAGTGAAAAGCCAAAAAATTCGATATCAGCGCCTAATACCATTTCCAGATCAAAGTCGAACTAGGAGTGCAAGGTGAGGAGAATTTTAGCCTATAATTTAATAGGTGAATTCGACGAGTCCGCAGCACGACAAACGTTCGGGGAAGATATGGAATTGGTATAAATAATCAATATATTAGGACTTACGCATGACAAGTATTTTTGAATTGTTTTTAGGCAAAAATGTTCTAAAAAACGGAGTGTACACGAAGTACATGAGTACTTTTAGGTTGTTTTTAACGACAAAACAAACAAAAAGACGACTTTATGCGTAAGT
>JAJRPW010000010.1 GCA_024280585.1 Alphaproteobacteria bacterium | reverse complement strand
TGAAGTCGTCTTTTTGTTTGTTTTGTCGTTAAAAACAACCTAAAAATGCTCATGTACTTCGTGTACACACCGTTTTTTAGAACATTTTTGCCTGAAAACAAATCAAAAATACTCGTCATGCGTAAGTCCTAAGAAAATAATATTAAGAATATTTGGCATTATTCTGTTAGTATTTGGGGAGAAAAACAAGCAGAAGAATATATTAAGCAGTTGGAAGGTCGGTTTAAATGGCTTGCGGAAAGTCCTAATTTAGGCCGAAGGCAAAATGAAATCAAAGAAGGTTACTATAGTTATTATGAAGGTAAGCACACTATTTTTTACCGTATTAAAAATGATGCCATGGAAATTATTAGTGTGCTTCATCAAAGTGAAGATATAAATCTCTTACATTAAAAATTTCGGGGTATATTTATCTCTACTTGAGTAATAGGCCTTAACATTATAGTGTCTAACTCCCTTTAATCGGAAAATATTAAGAATGAGCAAAGACGGCTCCCTGTCCAGTTTTATACATTTACGTGTGCATAGTTCTTATTCACTTGCTGAAGGCGCGATTGTGCCAAAAGATATGGTAGCGTTATGCAAAAAACACAAAATGCCGGCGGTAGCTATTACCGATAGCGGTAATATGTTCGGTTCGCTGGAGTTTTCTTTAGCCGCCTCCGGGGAGGGGATTCAGCCTATAATTGGCTGTATTGTTGCTATTGATATAAATCCGAAAGAGCAGAAAATTCACGGTACGCCGGTTTTTGACAGGATTTTGCTTATCGCTAAAAATGAGATTGGCTATGCGAATTTACTGGAAATTGTTAGTAAAACATATCTTGATACGCAAGGTGAAGCAAAACCGCATATACATATTGATGCTCTTAAAGCTAAAAGTGATGGCATTATTGTATTAACAGGCGGTGTTAAAGGTCCGATCGGCAGGTTATTGCTGGAAAAACAGAGCAAAGAGGCGGAGGCGGTTTTATTAAGTCTTCATGAAGCTTTTGGCGACAGGCTTTATATTGAGCTAATGCGCCACGGAGATGAACAGGAAGACAAAATTGAGCAGGCGCAAATTGATCTGGCCTATAAGCATAACATCCCGCTTGTGGCAACTAATGACGTTTATTTCGCCGGTAGTAATATGCATATGGCGCATGATGCGCTGTTATGTATTGCCGATGGTAGCTATTTATCAGAGAAAAACCGGCGCAAAGTCAGCCCGGAATGTTATTTTAAAACCACAAGGCAGATGAAGGAGTTATTCGCTGATATTCCTGAAGCCATTGAAAACACAAATATTATAGCGCGTCGCTGCTCGGTTATGTCTAAAACGCATGAGCCGATGTTGCCAAGTTTTCCTTGTGAAGAGGGGCGCAATGAGGCGGATGAATTGCGCGCTATGGCGCATGCTGGTTTGAAAGTGCGGCTGGGTATAGATGATGAAACTCCAGATGAATATAAAAAATATTTCGATCGTCTCGATTTTGAATTGGATGTTATTATAGATATGAAATTTCCAGGATATTTCCTGATTGTATCGGATTTTATGAAATGGAGTAAGGCCAACGATATTCCGGTGGGGCCGGGCAGGGGGTCGGGTGCAGGGTCAGTTGTGGCGTGGTCATTGCAGATTACAGATCTCGATCCGCTTAGGTTTGGTCTGTTATTCGAACGTTTTTTAAATCCGGAACGTGTATCAATGCCGGATTTCGATATTGATTTTTGCCAGGAGCGGCGCGAGGAAGTTATCCGTTATGTGCAGAAAAAATATGGTCATGATAAAGTTGCGCAGATAATTACATTTGGAAAATTACAGGCAAAAGCGGTTATTCGTGACGTTGGTCGCGTGCTGCAAATGCCATATGGTCAGCTTGATAAAATCAGCAAAATGATTCCGTTTAACCCAATTGACCCGGTGACTTTATCAAAGGCTATAGCGATGGACAGGGTTTTGCAGAAAATGCAAAAGGAGGAAAAAGACATCGCCCAGCTTTTAGATATTGGGCTAAAACTTGAGGGGTTAAATCGTCATGCATCAACCCATGCAGCAGGTGTGGTGATTGGCGATCGGCCTTTATATAAGCTGGTTCCGATTTATCGCGATCCAAGGTCGGATATGCCAGTTAGCGGCTATTCGATGAAATATTCAGAGAGTGCCGGGCTGGTTAAGTTCGACTTTTTGGGGCTAAAAACACTTACGGTTATCTCAAAGGCCTGTAAATTTATAGCCAAGCGTGGTGTAGATATTGATATTGCTAAAATCCCAATTGACGATAAAAAAACTTTCCAAATGCTGTCAGCCGGTGATTCAGTTGGTGTGTTCCAGCTTGAGAGCGCTGGAATGCGCGACACGCTGCGTAAGCTCAGGCCGGATAATATCGATGATATTATAGCACTAATCTCGCTTTACAGGCCGGGTCCGATGGATAATATCCCGTCTTATATAGCCAGAAAACACGGGACGGAGGAGCCAGATTATCTTGATCCGATGCTGGAGGATGTCCTAAAAGAAACACATGGTGTGATTATTTATCAAGAGCAGGTTATGCAAATCGCGCAGGTAATGGGCGGATATAGCCTGGGTGGTGCCGATTTATTGCGGCGAGCGATGGGTAAAAAAATCGCTGCGGAAATGGATAAACAAAGGCAAGTTTTTGTTGAAGGCGCGATTGCAAACAAGGTTGATAAGGCAAAAGCGAGCGGGATTTTTGACCTGGTAGCAAAATTTGCAGGTTATGGATTTAATAAATCACATGCGGCAGCTTATGCTATGATTTCGTACCAAACAGGATATTTAAAAGCGAATTATCCCGTTGAATTTATGGCTGCTTCAATGAATCTGGAGATTAATGATACCGATAAAATCAATATTTTCCGGCAGGAGGTGGTAAGTCAGAAAATCCAGATATTAATGCCGGATATTAATCAATCGCTGCCTTATTTTACACCGGAAACAGCGAAAAATGGTGATTTTGCTATACGTTTTGGCCTGGGTGCATTGAAGAATGTCGGAATTGCGGCAATGGAACAAGTGCAAAGGGAGCGGGAGGAAAACGGTGATTATAAGGATATATTCGATTTTTCAGCACGGGTTGGTTTCGCGGTAAATAAACGCCAGCTTGAGCATCTCGTTAAATCCGGGGCTTTTGATTTATTGCACGATAATCGCAAACAGATTTATGAACAAATCGAGACAATATTGCGTTATGGCGCGGTTGTTTTAGAGGAAAAAAATAGTAGCCAATCAAATTTATTTGGTAATGCCGGTGAAGATGCTATGGCCAAACCGGCCTTGCCCAAGCTTGAAGATTGGGATGAAAAAGAGCGGCTCACCGGTGGCTTCGAGGCTGTAGGTTTTTATTTGGGCAAGCACCCTTTGACCGCGTATAAAGCTATTTTGGAAAAATTGAAGGTCACTTCATCGGCTGATATGGAGGGCTTTTCAGACGGTAATCACTTAATAAAAATAGCCGGAGTAGTGACCTCAAAAAAGATACGATCTTCGCCAAGAGGCCGTTTTGCGACCATTAATTTATCCGACGCTAAAGGCATGTATGAAGTGTCTATTTTTAATGAAGATTTATTGTCGGATGCCCAGGACTTACTAGAAAATGGTAGTATGCTGCTTATAAATGCCGAGGCGCGCAAGGATGATGGCGGGGTGCGTCTAATCACTAATGACCTTGAATATTTAGAGGAGGCTGTTGATAATTATAGCGTTTCGGTAAAAATATTTTTAGAAAATGCCTCCGAAACCGACAAGATAAAAGATGTAATAGGCGAAAATGGCAAGGGCCGCTCAAAGGTGGTTATTAATATAAAACAATCAGGTTATGATGTTGAAATAATTTTGCCGGGAGTTTATCCGGTTGGCATATCCGGATTACCGCAATTACAAGCGTTGGAGAGTGTCAAAGAGGTTTTAAGTGCATGACAGATGAGCAAAAAAATAACCCGTTACATGGCATTTCCCTGGAAGTTTTACTGACGGAAATGGTTGAATTTTACGGCTGGAAACAGTTGGGGCAGATGATAGATATCCGCTGTTTTAATCACGATCCAAGTATCAAATCCAGCTTGAAATTCCTGCGGAAAACCCCATGGGCGCGCAAAAAAGTTGAGGATTTGTATGTGAGGAAGTCGGGGGACAGGTAGTGTGTAGTGTAGGTATTGCTATTTAAAGTTGTGAAAGCTAGGGTTTTGAATAATAATACTTGTATTAATGCGTTTGCCCTGGCTAAAAACATAACCAGGCTAGACATTTCCCTAATAAACCTTTAGACAGTCCACTTTCAACACAAAAAATAGACAAAATGGCTGGACAGGCAATTCTTTCAATTCATGATGCATATGTAACTTTCGGTAAAAAACCTTTATTCGAGGATCTATCGTTTAATATCCATGAGCGCGACCGCATTTGCCTTGTTGGAAAAAATGGCGCGGGCAAAACCACTTTGATGCATATGATTACAGGAGAACGGGAGTTAGACGGCGGTAAACGTTGGCAGCTTCCCGGAATAACTATCGGTTATTTACAACAGGAAATTCATTTTGATCTTGAGCAAACTATTTCCGATTATATTTTCTCAGCACTAGCAAAAGATCAGCAAAATGATGAGCATAGATACTTAATCGAAATCATAACCGAGCCACTTGAACTTGATCCAAATGCTAAGATGGGCATGTTATCTGGTGGGCAATTGCGCCGCGCCGCACTCGCACAAGCCTTGGGTGAGGAGCCTGATATGTTGCTTCGTGATGAGCCGACAAACCATCTGGATG
>JAJRPW010000009.1 GCA_024280585.1 Alphaproteobacteria bacterium | reverse complement strand
TCAGCGCTTTTGAAGCGTTCTTCGAAATTTTTAGTATCGTCTTTTAAAGGGTTTTGTTTCGAGACAATCCACCATATTTCATCGAGGTTTAACGCCGTAAAAGCCTCATTACTTATGTGTAAATGGCCTTCATGCGCCGGGTTGAAGGAGCCGCCAAGTAGTCCTGTTTTTTTGATCACTTCTAGCTCCTATGATAAGGGTGTCCCGTTATAATTGTGTATATTCGATAAATTTGTTCCGCAAGCATAGGGCGAATAAGCATATGCGGCCAGGTTAATTTGCCGAAGGAAAGGGTGTAATCTGCTTTTTTCAGAACTTGCTTGCCATGCCCCGCCGCGCCGCCAATCAAAAAAGCTATTTCGCCCACGCCATCATCCTGCCATTTTGATATTAGACCGGCCAGTTTAATACTTGATGGATTCTCGCCATTTTCATCTAAAACGATCAGTTTTGCTTTGCTAGAAATAGCTGATAGTAGCAGTTCCGCCTCTTTTTCCTTCAATTTATTTTCGGGAAGGTTCTTCTGTGCGGAAAATTCTTTCAGCTCAATCGCCCATGGAATTCGTTTCATATAAGAGTCGCAAATATCCTTCACGGAGCCTGATTTTTCTTTGCCAATTGCTGCTATAATCACTTTCATATTAATACTAATTCTCTTTCTTTACAGCACGTTGTCGTGCATCGGTCTTGTAAAATTCATGTAGTTTGCTACACTCAAATTTTCCTCGCCTTGCACTCCTAGTGCTGCTTTAAAGGAGAATTAGTTAGTATAGGCGGCCTTGGTCAGATGGCGGAAAACCTCTTCTAAATCAGCTTCTTCCGTTGAAATATCGCAAACAGATAGTTTCGATTTATTAATTGCAACCAAAATTTCGTTAAAAGATTCTTTGCCTTTTCTGAATTCTACTTCGATATTGTCGTCATTATTGATATGTGCCCGTAATTTACCAAAAGATTTGGGTAACTCCTTGACCACTTGGTCAAATTCAATTGTCACGATTTTACGGTCGATGGTTTTCATTATATTTTTTTTACTGTCATTTGCGATTATTCTGCCATCATCTATTACCGCGATTTGGTCGCATAATTCTTCAGCCTCTTCGAGATAATGTGTGGTTAACAGGATAGTTGTGCCCTGCTTGTTGATTTTTGCGATATATTTCCAAAGTTGCGCCCGCAGCTCAACGTCAACGCCGGCTGTTGGTTCGTCCAAAATCACTACATCCGGGTTATGAACCAGTGCTTTTGCCACTAAAAGGCGACGCCTCATCCCACCAGACAGGCTCCGGGCCTCAGCGTAAGCCTTATCCTCCAGACCAACCGCCCGGATTATTTCCATAGTGCGGCGCTTGTTTTTTGGTACGCCATAAAATCCAGCGGTGTTTTCCAGCACCTCATATGCCGGGAAAAACGGGTCTAAAACCAACTCCTGTGGCACAATACCGATCGACATACGCGAAGCTTTCGGGTGAGTATCAATATTATGACCGCATATTTCTACTAAACCTGAGGTTTTATTTACCAGCCCGGCCATGATATTAATCATGGTAGATTTTCCAGCGCCATTAGGCCCAAGCAGCCCAAAAAATGATCCGCGCGGAATCTCCAGATCTATTGATTCCAAAGCGATTTTTTCGCCTTTTTTGCCTTTGTAAGCTTTATGCAGTCCCTTGATTTTTATGGCAAGATTTTGTTCCATCTAAGCAGATTTTATATCATTTTGTTTAAAAATTTCTTGCAATTCGCCTGACTCAACCATCTCTTTGAAAATATCACAGCCGCCGATAAACTCTCCTTTTACATAAAGTTGTGGGATAGTTGGCCAGTCGCTAAACTCTTTAATTCCCTCGCGCAAGTCGTTGTTTTTCAACACATTCACGTCTTTAAATTCAACCCCCAGATCAGTCAAAGCGTGCGAAACCAGAGCGGAAAATCCACATTGCGGGAATTTCGGCGAGCCTTTCATAAAAAGCACTACATCATTGTTATTTATCTCGTCTTCAATATCTTTAAACACCGGATTATCGGTCATATTATACTCCTAAATTTTAATTCCCTGTTCTTTTATATAATTTTTCAGCATTAAGCAATCTTTCCAGGCAAGTCGTTTTTGTCCCGGCGAACGTAGCAAATATGACGGATGGAAAATCGCCGTGGTTTTAATCGGTGAATCCAGATATTCATTGTTATAATCATAGAAATTACCGCGCAACTTGCTGATGCCCTGGTTCGAATCAAGCAAAGCCGTGACCGCAGTTCCACCGATCAGGATGATTAATTTTGGTTTTATTAATGCGACATGTTTTTCGACAAAGGGCGCGCATATCGCCAATTCTTCTGGAGTAGGGCGGCGATTGCCCGGTGGACGCCAGAAAATTGTGTTGGTTATATAAAAATTCTTCTCCCTGTTGAGCCCTATATGTGACAACATTTGATCCAACATTTTACCGCTGGCACCACAAAACGGAATGCCCCGCGCATCCTCTTCTGCGCCTGGAGCTTCGCCAACCATCATGATTTCAGCTTCGGGATTCCCGTCGGAAAACACTGTGTTTGTTGCAGTTTTTGTGATTGCGATGTCTTTAAAGTTGGTGACCAACTCCCTTAGCTCATCCAAATTCTTGCACTCACCGGCTTTTTTTCGGACATTAATAGCGATTTCCGATGGACCCGACAAGGTGGCATCTTTTTCTTGCACCTGGAAGATATTTTTATTAGCTACAACAGGTTGTTTTGTCGGCTTTTTTTTGACCTGATTAAATGAATTAACCGGCGTTTCGCTGATCGTTTCATCAACGCCCATTTGCTCATACCATCTTAAAGTGTCCACTATATCCTTCATATTATTTGCTTTTTACTGTTTTCACGAAATTCACTTGGCGACATCCCCACCATCTCCTTAAATACCCTGTTAAACGAGGTTATGCTAGAAAAACCAACATCAAACGACACGGTTGTTATAGGTTCATTTGTCGCGCTAAGCAACTCTTTTGCCTCTTTTATTCTATAATCATTGGCCAATTCACTAATGCTTTTTTTGAACTCGATATTTACAACATGTGATAAAATATGTTCAGCCACACCCAATGTATCAGCAAAATAGGCTCTATTAAACTCTAAATATCGATATATTTTCTCCTGTTCAAGCATATCTTCGGCTTTTATTGCAATGCTTTGTTCATACTTAGTTAGACCGGTCGTACCAATAGCCATTCTACTGTGCTTTATATCAAAAAGATCTGTGAAAACCCGGAATATCGAAGTGATAACCATATAAATAAAAGCGATTGCAATCATCGTTATGGCAAAATCATAGTCTGCTTTCGTAAGTTTTTCCGCCACAAACAATAAAGATATCAAAAGCATAACAATATTATACAGCACAAGGGAAATTACCAGCCAGTATTTATACCGCTTACTGCTTTTAGAACCTGCTATTTCCTTGAATTTTCTGGCAAATATCAATGTAATAAGAATGAATACAAAGGCTGAAATTATCACATGATTTATATAATAGGCTGATTGCGATGGAAAACAGACCGAATAGTCAATACATAAAATTTGGTCATGAACCATTAAATATACAAATGGGCTTAGTGCCAATAAAGGAATCAGCAGAACTGACCAGTAAATCGCAGGCGGAATCCGGTTTAATATGAATTGAAAAATCAGCAAAAAGCTCAAAGACGGGATAAAACTACTGCCTAAAATCATAAAAATTTGTAAATCATGGGCATTTTTATAATTTACAAAAGCAGGCAAAATCCCGTTCAGCAACCATAAAGCCAGAGATAAAAAATATAAAATGGGAATAATTACTAAAAAGCGGTTTCGTGCATTGAATAATAAATAGAGAATAACCAGCAAACACGGGACTAATGCAACTAATTGCAACGCCTGGGTTAAAGTGAAGTTAGTCGCATAAATCACTTTGCATTTTCCTTATACATACTTGAATTTTCTAGTTTTTTTAGCTCAGGATGATCTGCTATAAACTTATTCAGCCGATCTCGGACAAAATATGTCATAAAATTAAGCTCTCCAGGGTCAATATCATCAACATTATTTAAGATGTCGCTGATAATAGCCAGCGCCTGCTCCTCTTCCCCACGTTTTTCATGAATAAAAGCCGGCATTTGCTTAACCCACATCGGCACGTCGTCTCTTGGTGTCGAAGCTAGCTTATAAGCCAGTTTTAGGGCTAAATCTTTATCTTTTAACTTGTGATTGGCCAGATATACCGCCTGCGACATCCACCACCATTTATTGTATAAATCCCGGCTGGCATGCTCATCTAAATAGCGTAAAACATAGATAACATCGGGAGTATTCTGGGTCTGGCTGAAATAATAAGCAGCTAAGGACGGTATAAAATTTGACTTGCTATCTAAAGTATCAAGCAACGTAAACCAGTGATATAGTTGGTTATAATTATATTTTTTAAGCGCCGTAAACCTACCGAATGTATCGCCGGCATTTTGCAGTTGAAACCCTAAAGTCCTGAAGTAAAACTGCTCATCACCCAACGACAAAGCCTTAACCGAGGCAATGCTTGGAACATCGGGAACTATTGCCAAATCGGGTTTATAGGCTTTCGTTTGTGTCCATAAACCAATTTGCACAGCCAAAAATAAATAAACCAGCAGGTCGGTTCTGAAAAACTTTATATCACGCATTGTTAAAACTGCTTACGTTTAAAATCATAAATAGCCACGGCCAGAATCAGCGGAATATAAACCAGAGCCTGAGCCGGAAATATCCATAAATCAGCCTGGTTTTCAACCCCATAAATTAACCATTGGCTTTTGGCAAACATGTCCAGCCGTGGAATTATCATTGAAATCGCCTGCATCACATACTCCAATAACCAGCCCCATTGCCCAGTCCCCATTAGTGACCCCGGATTATCCATGGCAATCATGAAAAAGCCCATCAAACGCGAAATAAGATAGAATGAAAAGCAGGAAAGGACGGCGCTTACGGCGCTATTCATGATTAATGCGGTAAGTAAGGCAAATGCTACTATAATGGATATTTCCAGGCCGATGCTGATTCCCCAATATAATAACCCCAAAATATCAGGGGTTTGCAGTAATGCTATGATTATTACAACCGGAATAACGGCGATAAAAGCTAAGATAGCAAAGCCGAGCCAGTATGAGATAACGAATTCGCTACGTGAAATCGGCTTGGATAATATCGACTCAATCTCGCGGTTTTCAAAGGACCTTCTAACATGAAAACACACAAAAACGATCAATCCGGTGACGAGAATTATTCTGCTGGAACCTGCAAAATATGCCAGGGACATTTGTTGCTGCTCAACAAGCGCGGTACTGCCGGTAAATACCGATAAACCATAGGCCATAAAGATGATTAATCCCAAACCTATAAACAGCCAGTCTCTTGAAGCTGTAATCATCGTGTATCGAATAATTGTTTTCATAGAATTATGCCTTAGATATGATAAAGACGCTACTGATCAATAGTAGCGTCTTTATCTAAAAGATCAACATAGTAAATCTTAGAAAATTTTAAAAAGCAAGCGGCCTTGGATCCCTGGTGTATGTTTTATAAACATTTTGGTCGGCAGCACCAATTTTGCTGTTTCCATTGTCAATTATGGTGGCTTTTATAAATATTACTGTTTCGATTATTTCTGATACTTCTTCAGTTCCTTTGAACATATTACCCAGGAAAGGAATCTTGCTTAATACAGGGACGCCGTTTTCTTCGTTAGTTAGCTTATCTTGCATTAACCCGCCAATAATCATAACTTCGCCGCTCTTTACTTTCATGACAGAATCCAATTCTCTCACTTCTATTACAGGAATTTTACTCGTGGCTGTAACGGGAGTTGCACCAGCAGCAAGATTTAAATTTTGTCGTCCAACTATAATATCAACACCAGGATCACTTACTTCTTCCAAAATTCTTGATAAAGTCGGGCGGATATTCATAGTTACTTCTTGTGTTCTAAGATTTATTGAAGGTTGCAGAGATAATATAATACCAACAGGCACTGTGTGGCGTGCGCTGTCAATGGTTAAAGTCGTAATAGCAGCAGCACCGGTTCCATCAGATTCTTCCTGAACTTCCAGCGTGAAATATACATGATTTCTTGCAAAAGTGAGCACTGCCTGTTGATTATTCATAGCGTGCAGGCGTGGGCTGGATAATGTTCTGGCGATGCCAAATTTTTCGGTCATGTTAACTGCAGAAGCTAAATCATTACCAAATGATGCAAATTGAAAGAAGTTGCTGGAACTAATATTCACACCTGCATCGAAAGTGTTTCTCAGCTTTAGCCCTGCATTATTATCAGCTAAAACACCCCAGTTAATACCCATTTTATACTCTTCGTCTAAATTTACTTCAACAACCTTTGCTTCAATCAAAACTTGTGCTGAAGATGATTCTTCAACCTGGTCTAAATATTTTGCAACATCTATATGTTGTGCCTGCGTTGCAAAAGCAGTTATAATGCCGGCTTGTCTGTTCGTTTGAAAGCTTGAAGAGCTGTCGCTTCCTATATCACCATTATTCGAAAATTCTAATATAGCAGTTAGGGTAGTTTCAATTGATTGCCATAAATCACCTTCATAGCTTGAAATAATAGCGTTTTTTGAACCGGAAGAAAGTCCACGACCTCCTGAGCTTCCTGAACCTCCTGAACTTCCTGAACTTCCTGAACTTCCTGAACCTCCTGAACTACTTAAAACTTGCGTGTCTATAGTCATTGATCCTGTGTTTGAACGTATTATATTCAAAAAATCCACCGGATAATCGATTTTATAAGGCAAGTCCCTTTCTATTTTGATAATGTTATCAGTAATACTATATCTTAATTTGGCGAGACTTACTATTCTGTCTAAAACTACGTCGAAAGGTTTATCCCTTACACTAAATATAATGCCGCCTTCAATATTTGAGTCTATTTCCATGTCAAGTTCGGCAAGCCTGCCCAATTCAATAAGGATATCTTTTAAGGGTACATCTTCTGTTACAGATAATGATACCAATTTACTGTCACCAATTTTTGGCGGAATCGGTGCCGATAATATATCGGAAACTTCAGGTATTTCCGGCTCTAACATTTCTGATTTCTTGGATGGTTGGCGTTTGCTTTTTACCCTATAATCATTGATTGGTAGTAAGTTATTTTTAAAATCATCTCGGGACAGACCTAAGTCAGAATCGATTAATCCCGCAAATCTTTTTCTATCCTTCTCTTGTAATGTGCAAGAAAATAAGCTAAAGCAAATAGTTAAAAGCAATATCCGTTTTGCAATTATTATTTTTCCTAACATATACTATACCCTGGTCTATTAATGACCTTCTTTAGTTCCCTACTTCTGGCCATAGTTTTTGAAGATATGTAACTAAAAGTTGATAAAATATCTAATTAAACTACCGCTAGTATCATTAGTTTTACCACAAGAGTGTTAACAAACAGTTAAAATATATATGTTTAATGGTTTGTTGTTTGGGAAGCGTTACAGCGAATAAAAAAGATTGACTGTATATTGTGGAAATAATAAGCATGCCAGCATGGATATGGCCAATGCCGGGCCGAAGGGGAACTCCTCGCCTTTGCCGAGCATTTTCCATATGATGGAAAATAATACTCCGATAATGCCCGAATAAAGCATAAATGGGGCAAACGCATCAATTCCCAGAAATAATCCGGCAACAGCAAAAAATTTTACATCGCCCATGCCCAGCCCTTCGCGTTTTTTCCATAAATAAAATCCTTGGCGCAGGGCAGCAGCAACGGTCAATCCGAGTATTGGGCCTGTAAAATATTGGTGGATTTCGGCATTTTGTGAATAAAGATATAAAATTCCAAGTGGTACTAATGCAATTTGTATTAAATCCGGGATAATTCTTTGTTCCAGGTCAGTTACTACCATTATAACCAGACAAACTACCGTGCCAAATAGCGACAAAGCCTCTAATGTTAATCCTGATTGCATGTATATAAGGACAAATAATACCCCCATTACAAGTTCTGTAAGCGGATAACGACAGCTCACTTTGAGCTTGCAATGACGACATTTTCCACCGCTGAAAACCCATGAAAAAACGGGAAAAAGATCTAAGAATCCCAAATCATGTTCACATGAAGGGCAGCGTGATTTTTTATAAATTAAATCCTCACCCCTTGGTATACGATAGCTGGCCATAGTAGCAAAACTGCCGAATATCAGGCCAAATATGAAGGAAAATATAATAAATGGTAACTGTTGATAAAATATTTCCATTAGTATTTCTCGTTTGTTAGCAGAGCCTATAGTAAATCAGAAATATTGTATTTGCTACTGAAAAATTTGTACTAAACTGCAAAAAAATGTTATACTAAATACATAAAACATGTATTATTTTATGATGAATAAACTGAACAAAAGTAAGAATATACAAGGCTTTTCGCTGGTAGAATTATCAATTTCTTTAGCGATTATAGGGCTTATAGCGTCAAGTGCTTTGTCCGTTGCCGTCACTAGCGATTATTATATCAAGAAATTTGAAACCAAGGCGAAGATGGAGCGGCTTAATGAGGCTATGGCTGGGTTTTTGGAGACTAATTATCGCCTGCCTTGCCCGGCTGACGGGACATTACCCACATCGGATGCAAATTTTGGATTGGAGGGAACGCCAACCGCAACCGACTGTCCATTGGAAAATTTTACCTATTCTTCTGCTCCGATAATAGTTGAACAGGGGGTTATTCCAATAAGAACCTTGCAATTACCGGACGACTTTATGTTTGATGGCTGGGATAGAAGATTTACCTACGCGGTTGATATCAGATATGCAAATAATTCTACAACCAACGGTAGCTGCAGCTGGACCGATGGTGATACGGTCGATGTTTGTTTTATCGACGCGCCGGGCAGTTTAGCTGCTATCACAATTGAGGATGAATCGGGCGGAAACCGAGTCACTAATGCGATTTATGTGATTTTAAGTCATGGAGAAAATGGCCACGGGGCTTATACAAAAAATGGCAGCTCAACGCGGATAAACGGCTTTCCGGTTGGCAACCCATATAGAACTAACTCTGCTGATGAGCTTGAAAACGCTGAATTTACTGTTGCTGGTGTTGATACAGCTTTGGATAATGTTTTTGTATTGAAAGAGTATAAAAAAGGTGATGATTTAACATCAGGTGCTACTCGCGAATTATTCGATGATATTGTAAGCTTCAAGACGAAAGATCAAATTGTAAAGGATGCCGGCGCTTCGTTATATGATGTTGACTGCGGAATTGCAGCGGATATTATCATAAACCCCGGCAGCAATAATTGTACTGGCGCGGCCGATGAATCTAATTGTGAGAGTTTTGCAGATGATGTTGCTGCACGTTGTATGGAATAAATATGGTGCTTCGGTAAATTCATTCCTACGTTGTCGTTCATTAATTTTATAATATACACGTATGTTTAATACGCTAAAATATTTAGGACTTACGCATGACGAGTATTTTTGATTTGTTTTTAGGCAAAAATGTTCTAAAAAGCGGAATGTACACGAAGTACATGAGCATTTTTAGGTTATTTTTAACGACAAAACAAACAAAAAGACGACTTCATGCGTAAGTCCTAATATTATAAAATTAATGTCTCCTAGTAGTAATTGAATTTAGAAAACACCGTAAAAAGGTTAATATGAAAAAAAGATTAAAACAACTAGGATTTTCTTTGGTAGAATTGTCGGTGGTTCTAAGCGTAATTGGTATCACTTTAGGCGGAGCACTTACCCTTGCAACCAAAAAAACTGAAGCTGAAAAACTAGAAGAAACCGAAGATAAAATGGATGAAATCGCAACAGCTCTGGATCTTTTTCTGATAAATAACCAAAGAATTCCATGTCCTGCCAGTGGTTCCGTTGCGATAACTGCAGCAAATTATGGTGTTGAAGGGCAAGGATCTGCTCCAACAGTTGCTGGCTGTCAGAATTTAGGTGCAGATCATGGCTTGAGCAGCGGTGATATATATATCGGGGTGGTTCCGACAAAAACCCTGAATTTGGCTGATGATGTTATGATTGATGGTTGGGGTCGACGGATTTCTTATGCGGTTGATTATAAAATGGCTCTGAATATAACAATAAATACAAATTGTGCGGATTCTACGCCTCATGCTGATTATCAAAAATGTTTCAGGCAAAATCCGACTGGTGGTATAAGAATTAATGATGCATCGGGAACAGCCAAAACGCTCGAAGCGGTTTATGCATTAATCAGCAATGGCGATAATGGGTTTGGTGCCTGGAAAAAAAATGGCAGTACCACGCGCCTTACAGCCTCCTCGGATGCTGATGAGCTTGAAAATACCGATGCTGATATAATTTTTGTGCAAAGATCAGAGACGGCAACCTTCGATGATGTTGTAAGATACCGGGCTAAAACGCAGATAATTGATGAGGTTGGCGGTGTAACAGATGATGATGTTTGCGCTGCTGCGGATAGTGCTGCTGCAACTTGTACGGGTGCTTCTAACCCTGATGATACAAATTGTTTGCTATTGGCCGCTACAATCGTGTCATTTTGTTTCCAGCCCTAACCTTTATTTAGGCTTCCTGCGGTTGCTCTTTTTGTTCTTTTTTCTCTTCAGCCCGATGCTTTCTTGGGTCATAAGGCTCTTGTATCGGAACTTCAATTGGCGGCAGCAATCTTTTCATGAAAAGAGAATCTTTATAATACTTGATTTTTTTCGATTTAATTGGCGGGCTAGCCTCAATTAACAGGATTTGAGAGTCGCGATCCAGATTAATTACTTCCTGCGGTAAGAGTAATGCCCGTTGTGTTTCTGATACGTGCAATGAACGCGATGCCGGGTTTAAATCCAGGAATTTGGGCTTATTAGCCGACACTTGATCCACCGTTTTATTACCCACCATTTTGGAGATAAGCTCAGCAGTTTCAACGTTATTTGCCGCGAAAGTTATCCGATAAGTTGAGTTCGATAAAAATGAGTTCATGCCCGCATCTTCATAAATATCCTTTAGCTGCTCAGTATCCTGAATAATCAGGAATAGCCGCATATTATAACCACGAAAATAGGCAATACCGGATTTAAACTGCTCCATTTTCCCCAAAGTCGGGAACTCATCCATCATAAACATTACACCGTATTTTTCTTCCTCACCCGGCAATTGACGGCTTAAAAATTCCGAGGCTTGCTGATAAAAAATCTGCATTAAAGGTTCCAAACGCTTCAGGTTATCGGGAGTCAGTCCGACATAAACCGTTGTCGCCTCGCGTTTAAACATGCTGATATTAAAGTCGCTGCTGGCTGTCGCCGTGTCGATCAGCGGGTTGGCCCAAAGTTCTAATTTTGCATTCATTGTCGATATTACACCGGACCGCTCTTTATCTGCTTTTTGTAGGAAAGACGCGATATTCATATAGGCAACCGGGTGGATTTCTTTGCCGATCGTATCCAAAATAACCGCTAGATTATAGACCACATCGTCACTTCGCATGGTTCGCACCACTTCACCAAATGACTGTGTTTTCTCGGGAACAGCGCATAAATAAAGGACAATTCCGGCGAATAAACTTCTGGCCTCACTCTCCCAAAAATCTGAATTATCAGGCAGCAGGATATTGGCAATTTTTTGCACATCATCAACCATTTGTCCCGGTTTTGTGCTAATCCACTCCAGAGGATTATAGCAGTGGCTCACCCCATTACTATCTGCCGGGCTCCATAAATAAACTTTCTGGCCTAAAGCATTCTTACGCCAACCACTTGTTATTTCATAGTTTTCTAGCTTGATGTCATGACAAAAACAGGAATCTTCCCAATATAATAGGTTAGGGATTACGAATCCGACACCTTTACCGGAACCTGTCGGCGCGAACAACAACGCATGTTGGTAACCACCGGCTACCAGGAGTTTTCCCCGTAAATCACGACCCAAAATCATGCCTTTTTTTTCGCGCAATCCAGCTTTTTTAATTTCTTTTTCGTTGGCCCATTTAGCGTCACCGTGAATGGATTCATGCTTTTTATATGGCCGCCAATCCATCAAAGGAGCGCGGAATAAGAAGATTAGCGTCCCAAGGAAAACCATAGGTATAAAAGTCAGGGAAAATAATTTAACTACAAAAAAATTCTTGGAATCGAAATCTAACTGTGATTTATACTTCCACCAGACCCCCCACCAATGGGTAAAATGCGTCCAGTAATGCGCGCCGTCACCGAGAATATCGCCGGTAAATTTTATATTCACCGGGTCGGAAATCGCAATCGTAACCAGCAATGAAGACACAGCAAGACAGGCTGCCAAAACTATGGCAACAATCAGTGATATGATAATAAAATTGCGTATATGACGAACCATTATTCTTCACCTGGTTGATTATGGCCTTTAAAATATATCTCTGAAATATGACGAACTTTGCCGGTTCTTTTAAGCTGAATAACGATATCAATAACTTCCAGTATATATTGTTTGACCTCAGCTGGCGGCATACCAAGCCCCGCCTGCATTACCATGAGCTTCAGTTGTTCCAGCGCCATATTCGGTGTGTCCGCATGCAGTGTCGAAATAGACCCAGGATGCCCTGTATTAATCGCGCGAAGGAAGCCAAATGCCTCCGTTCCACGCAGCTCACCGACAATTATACGATCCGGCCTAAGCCGCAAACAAGCTTCTATTAAATCCTGGGTCGTCACATTAGCCCTTCCTTGTCCACCTTTTGAGGCGAGAAGGTGAACCTTATTGGGGTGGTCATCCAAAACAATTTCGCGTGCATCCTCAACCGTTATAAGTCGTTCATCGCTGGGAATTGTTTTCAAACAAGCATTGGTAAAAGTGGTCTTACCCGTTGATGTACCGCCGCTTATTATAATATTTTTTTTCCATAGAATAGAGTTTATCAAAAATTCTTTGATATTATTTTCATCAAGAAGCTTGCATAAAACCGCATTATTATCATCGGTAATTTCTTCCGTGGCCGTATGGTCAAACGCTCCCATTTTATCGTAATCATCCAAATTCCAGTTTAAAGTAGAGCCTTTCCTGATAGAAATCGCAACCGTTCCCGATTCACATGCCGGAGGAAAAACAACCTGTATACGAAAGCCATTAGGTAATGTAGCGGATAAAAGCGGAGCTTCCTCGCTAACTCTTTGCTCCGTGGATTGTGCAATCAGCCGGGCAAGCCCCTTTAAATGCTCGAAATCAAATTCAGGAACACTAATTTTAGACATATCCCCGAATTTTTCGATCCATGCTTCGCCAGGCGTATTTATCGAAACCTCGGCAACTCCGTCTTCGGCAAAAATCTCCTTTAATGGGGCTAAATACGTTTCTAATGCTGCGTGTTTTTGGCTCATTTTTATAACTACTCAATTCTAATCAATGAAATTAACATCATTGATACTATCCCTCGGGAAAATTAAATCTTTATTTACAAATACTTTAATTCTGGATCCCTGATCAACAATAATAGTTGGTTGTTGATCCCCTAATCGTTTCGCGATATTCGATGCTACATCGCCTAAATTAGATACGGAATCCAATACAGCCAAGTCAGTTGGAGCACCGGAAGAGCTGCTAGTTGTGGCGCCACTGGTATTAGTTGTGGTAGAGGACGAAGTGCTTTGAGTTCCCTTAACCTTATCCAAAAGTATAGTTCCACCAATAGAAATCGCGCTAATCAAGAGAGAGTTACTAAACATCTCAAAATATTTATTATCAACCAGGCCAGTGATTCCAGCGCGACCCAATTGGTCAGTTCCAGGCGAATCAATCGCTATGTCAACACCGTCAGGACGTATTACCCTGTTCCAGCTCACAACAATTCTTTTCTGTCCCACTTCTATGTTATTATCATACCCCCCGATAAGTCGCGAGCCTCTTGGAATCAGTACTATATTTCCCGTTTCAGCATATACATCCCGGCTAATCACGGCACGCAAAGAGCCTGGAAGGTCAGTATTTATAGCTGTTTCCAAAACTGCATTAATCATTTTACCTTGCGCAATTAAATAGTTTGTATTGCCAATTTTTGTAGCTGTAACCTGGGCTGCAGAAGTGCGGCTTAGCTTGTTGGACAAAATAATTTCCAAATTAGGGTCGGAATCGCCGTCGGTTCCGGTTTTTTCAGATGGCCGGCCACCCCCATTCATCATTAACATCCCGGATTTTCTGCGGTTAGCCTTTCTGGAGGCTAATTCCGCTGCTGAAGGACCCACAACTACTATTACCGGTGCGACTTTGGGGTCATTTATGACAGGTGCTGCAACTTTTTCAATAATAGGCGCTGCAACTTTAACAACTTCAGGTTTTGTCGGAGCTTTTTTAGGCTCAATTTTTTCTTCAATAGGTGGCTCAAAATCGCCAAAAGGATTAGGGAAATCAATCTGCGCCTCATCAAAACCAGAAGGTGGCGGCAGTGGCTGTAACCCTTCAATGTCAGGGAGGTCAGGAGTTCCTATAAAGCCAACACTGGTTTGGGATTCTTCCTCTGCTTGAGCAGGTTTTTGCGCAAGTTCAACCGGCTGTGATTTTTCTATTTCTGCCAGTTTTTTTTGCTCTTTGACCCCTTCTTCTTCCTTAAAAATCATATTATAAAGGAAAATAATAGATGCTATCCCCAAAATGGCCATAATCAGAATATTCTTAGTTGGGGCGGAGGCAACTTGCGATTGGGCATTTTCGATTTCTATATTATCAGATGGCAACCCATCATCCATCACCTGTGCCATGGGCTCATTAATATCAGCATTGTCATAATCATCATCCGGGCTGTAATTCTCCATCAAAAAGCCCCGTTTATTTGGTTCTGCTCATTAAATACATAGACCACATCTTTATTAAGTCGCAGTGCAAGCTTATTCACCAGTTTTTTTATTACGATATACTCCCCCTGCCTTGAATAACTCGTTCTTGCCTCGCTTTTATTGCTATTTATAACAAATATCTGGGGAATTATGGCATTATTATTGGAAAATTTCAGGTAAGTATACTTATTGTCGTCAAATACTTTCATAGGCGCGATGGAATCCGGGCCAGAAAGGCTGTAATTGAAGTTATAATTCTGTTTTGTTTTAAATTCCTGCGGTACAAAAATTTGTGAGCTTATTTTTACAGGAGGGCGGTCAAAACTATCTTCAGGATAGAAAAATCGGACTACATAGACCAGTTCTTCATCTAGTGCGTCATTAGGGTCTTTCGATTCCAGCTCTATCTGGTAGGTATGTTTATTGGTGATAATAGTCATGTTCGTGCGGGCAGCACCTTCCAGGGCTTTAAGGAATAAGCGTCGTCCCACAGGAGTTATTTTCCAGGAGTATGAATTTCCTATTGATAAAGTCTCAATTTCCTCACCTTTTGCAAATTCTATATTGGATTGATAGCCATAATGTACAGTTATATGAAAAACCTCATTTTCATTGTAAACAAAGGTTTTTATGCGACTATCAGTGGTTAATGGCACGGCACTGTGGGCGGTGGATAGAGGCATTAGTAACAATAATGCATAAAAAATCAAGTTTCGGCGGAAGTCTGTTTTATATAGTTTCATTATCTACCCTGTAACTTGTAACCTGGAATCCAAGTGGGTTAATATTGCGCTCTTTTTCGGTTAATACAAGATCAAAATAATTAAAACTCATTGTGGCGATTTTATGCCTCGTTGTTGATTTATTGTCAGAATTTGTTGTCGTTGAAGCAAAACGAATTTGTACCGTAAAACCAGCTCCTCTTTTAGCTGTGGTTAGTAACGAAGTGGATTTGATTTTTATTGATTTTGTACCGTTTTGGCCAAGCCTTAGCGGGCTGCCAGGGTTGTTAACATTTACGCTCCTTCTGAAGCTGGCATTCACTTTCGATGTGGATAGTAATCTTGCTACTGTATAATAATTATATTTAAAACTGTTATTGCTGTAAGTTTCCCGCGCATTCATATATTTCATTATGAAGTATTTTCGTAACGCTTCATCATAGGCGAATTTTTCTTTTAAAAGCGGGCGGATAACGTTGGTTATGCCGGTTTTTTCTTCGATTTCTATTACGAATGGTTCGATTGTTTTGCTGGTGGTCACCTGAACCACGATTAATACTGCAACCACAATGCCAATAAGAGCCGATATAGTTAGTAATAACAGCAGGTTGCGCTGTACCACAACGCTTTGGTAGCGGTCTGCATACCAGCTTTTCTTTGCTTCTATTGTATCTTCAGAGTTTTTCTTTTTAAAAAAGTCCATTACCTACGAATACTCTAGTTAAATTGCTTATTTTGCGGTGAATTTTAATCCACTATAACATATACTTTCAGACTACTATATTATCATAATAATAGCAATTTTTTTATGGAATATTCTGGTTGTCACTATCCCACCTTCAGATATTTCATCTGAGAGTCATATTCAAATAGATATAGCAGTGTTCGTAATGCTTTGCCGCGGGTGGTTTGCAGGTCAGGGTCGGTTTGCATAATTAGTTTTGAGTCGTCATTTGCGGCCTTTAACAGGTCAAAATGCTCGGTTAAATTAGCGATTTTAAAATTGGGCAGGCCAGATTGTTTAGTACCCAAAACTTCGCCGCCGCCGCGCAGCCTCAGATCTTCTTCCGCCAGATAAAACCCATCATTACTTTCGCGCATGATTGTCAGGCGTTCTTTGGCGATTTCACCCAAAGCATGATAAAGCAAAATACAGGATGAATTCATGTCATTTCGCCCAACACGGCCGCGTAACTGGTGCAATTGCGACAGGCCAAATCTTTCCGCATGTTCGATAACAATTACAGTTGCGTCTTTCACATCAACACCAACCTCAATTACTGTTGTCGCAACCAGCAAATCAATCTCGCCATCGCGGAATTTTAACATCACTTCCTGACGCTCGTTTGTAGGCATTTTTCCATGCACCAGGCCGACCTTATTATGACCAAAAACACGTCTAAATTCATTATAACGATTCTCTGCTGCAGCCAAATCTATCAGTTCAGACTCCTCTACTAACGGGCAAATCCAATAGGTTTTTTGCCCCTTTTCTATCACGCGGCCGATGCCGTCTAATATCGGATCAATCTTTGATGCAGGCAAAACTTTTGTATTAATTTCCTTGCGTCCAGCCGGTTTGTCTTTTAGCAAGGAAACCTCCATATCACCGTACATAGCAAGGGTCAGCGTTCGCGGAATCGGTGTGGCGGTCATAAGCAGCATGTCGATATTCTGGCCTTTATTAGCCAATGAAAGGCGTTGATTTACGCCGAATCTGTGTTGTTCATCAATAATCGCCAGCCCGAGATTTTTGAAAATAACTTTATCCTGGAACAAAGCATGAGTGCCGATTAATAGGTCAATTTCACCATTTTCAAGCTGTTCTAAAAGCTGGGCGCGCTGCTTGCCCTTTATTGATCCAACTAAATAGCCTATATTAATGCCTATCTCGTCGGTGATTTCGCTAATCCATTTATAATGCTGACCGGCTAGAATTTCCGTCGGGGCCATAATCGCTGCCTGCTTGCCGGCCTCAACCGCATTTAGCGCGGAAAATAAGGCCACAACAGTCTTTCCGCTGCCGACATCCCCTTGCAAAAGGCGCATCATGCGTTCTTCTGATTCCTGATCGGCATGAATTTGTTTTATGACTTCTTCCTGCCCATTTGTTAGTTTAAATGGTAGTTTTTCAAGGAGTTTTTGTCGTAAATCACCGCCGCCTTTTATCGATCGGCCTTTGACATGGCTTACATGTTTTCTGACGATTTTTAGCGCAAGTTGGCTTGCTAATAATTCATCGTAGGCCAGCCTGTTTTTTGCTGGGCTTGATTCAATTTCTGCGTCAGTTTCGGGGTTATGAGCCTTTAGCAGAGATTTTTTCCAGCTTTGCCAGTTATTGCGTTTCATAAAAAACGGGTCGATCCATTCAGGCAAATTCGGGGTTTTATCCAGTGCTGCGGTAAGTGATTTACGCAGGTTTTTTTGGCCAAGTCCAGCGGTTAAGGGGTATACAGGTTCAATTTTTTGGATGTCTTTTAGCCTTGAAACTGGTTCGATATAGTCCGGATGGGCGATTTGCACCTCACCGCCAAATCGTTCAACCTTGCCGCTTATGGCTCGTTTTTCGCCGATGGGCAGTTGTTTTTTGAGGTAATCTGGATAAGCTCGAAAGAAAACCAGGGTCAAAAAACCAGTCTCATTATAGCAACGAACTTTGAACGGAGAATTTTTGTCGCGAGGCCTGGCCGGCGGGATATGCTCCTCGATTTGCACGATGGATGTTGCGACAATCCCGTCCTTCATGTCCATGATGGAGGGCATGGCGCGACGGTCAATGCAAGCGGATGGCAGGTGATATATAAGGTCAATCAGGCGGGTTCCAGCCAATTTTTCGTATAGGAATCGTGTCTTCGCTCCGATCCCCGGCAAAGTTTTTATATCAGTAAATAGCGCAAATAATATTTCTGGTCGCATAATTAGTTGTTAGTTGTTAGTTGCTGGTATTTTATTCTTTATTGCCGGGAATATCAAAGTAATAATAGTTGCAGTTAATCATTAATTAATTAACCACTTGACGGTCAAACGTTTTTGTGACATAAGTGCGCGACGTAGATGGAAATAATAATTTATAAGGAAGATAATAATGCCAGAAAATACAGAAAATTCAGAATCCTGGAAAAGAGTTAAAAAAGCCTTAACCCCTCGTTGCTTAACCAGTCAGCAAGAAGAGTCTACAACACAATTAAGAACACAAGGCGGTGATCAGCAAGGCGGTGCAAGGGTTAATCCTAGTCAACGCGCAAGAAGACCAGTGTCGGAAGCATCTGCTACGCCAGTGCAAGAAGAATCTGCGTTAGTAGCGAAAGTGACAAAAGAGGTGGCTTATAAGAAAGAAAACCAAGAATTACGGGCTAAAAATGTAGATTTGGAAGGTACAGTTAAAAGGTTAAGAAGAGATGTAAGGGAGCAAAATACAGAGATTGGGCATTTGAAAAGGGTTGTGCAGCTTAAAGAAAGCAACCTTAACGATCTTAGGAATGGTCAAATATTACTTGATCGAGCTATGCCTGCTCTAAATACAGTTGTTTCTGCTAGTTCTGTTGGGGACTCATACTCGTATTCAGGCTCTGAGCCGACCAAAGATAGAAGTAATAAAGGGTCTGATTCTAGTGATTCTTACTCATATTCTGAATCTGCTGGCGAAGATTCTTCTGCACCTGCATATAACGGCGGGGATAACGAATCTTCCTCACCTGATAGCGTAGGTTTAGCTCCTCCTGAATGCTCGAATTCCGGGTCTAAAAGTGCGTCGGCTAGTTCTTCAGGTTCCCATGTTGAGTGGCTTGGGCGTTCTGGTTCTGGTTCTCGCTCACAAAGCTCCAGCACAGAATCTGGTTCAGGATCGTCATATTCATCATATTCGACAAGTGGAAGTGGTGTGTCTGCTTCGGGTTCAGAGTCAAAAAGCACGTCGTCGGAGTTAACCTCCAGCTCTTCGCGCTCTTCCTCCGCTGAATCATCATCGGATTCTAACTCTTATCTAGATCCTCCGCTTCGAGTAGCTCATCGCGAAGTAGGCGGGCGTTCTTAAACCTGCAAAACCCGCTTTGTTTCGGAGCTAACGACTTGTGACAGGCCAGCGCGGCAGTTATCTATGATAGTTGCCAGTTCGACGCCCTGGCTTAGCTGCGAGTAGACAATGCTGATTTCATTGGATGTAACCTGATCACTGCCGATGATAATGCCGGCGGAGTCAATTTTCTTTTGAATGCGGGAAATTACCGAAGCTGCATCGCTTGCATTACAATCAAGCAGAACCGCGCCGATATATCCCTCGCCCAAATGCCCGACCAAATCTTCATCACGACAGCATTCTTGCGATATGACGCCAATGTTTTTAACGATTTTATCGCTTTCATCTTCACCATAATTTTCAAGATAAGGCTCGATAAAATCAACGGAAATTATAGCGAAACTCGCCTCTAAATTAAACTGATCGACATATAGTTTCACCGTCGATAATGCGTCCTGCACAGCCACTTCGCTCGGCAAACCAGTATGCGGGTCAATGGCCTCATCGCGATTGGCGGAGATATGTTCTTTGAGTTCCTCAATTTTGCTGATTAAGGTGATATCGCGCATTAAAAGCTCATATTCCTGCACCTCGGCGTTATTGGCCACCAGATTAAAAACTTTTAAGCTAACCGGGATTTCATCACCAAACTTGTTAATCAGCTGGAAATTCGGAACTCTTCTCGCCACAGCCAAAAAATCGCTGCCCATTCCGCCTTCAAAATCGACATAGCTCTCGATTAAATCCTTGATTCTCTCGGGTAAAATAATTGAGAAATCTTTGCCATACATATCTGTTGATGAATGTCCGATCATCTTTTCAGCAGCCAGATTCATTGACATTATTTCAATTTTTTTATTACGATTATTTTGTCTGATAGTTATGACAGCATCATTCTTTCTTTTGGCTGATATCGTAGACTTCATGTTATGTTACCGCTTGTTTAGTCCCTGAACGCACGCTTGCGATAGATAATGATAATCCATCTTTTTTGCAATCGACCTTCACCTTACCGCCTTTTGCCAATTTTCCAAACAATATTTCCTCAGCAAGCGGTTTTTTTATTTCATTGTCAATAACACGGTCAAGCGGCCTTGCTCCATTTTGTGGGTCATATCCTTTTTTTATCAAGTATTCCCTGGCTTTTTTGCTCACTTCGATTTTTATAGCCTTGTCTGCTAATTGTGATTGTAATTCTACAACAAACTTATCCACAACTTTTGTAATCACTTCGTCTGATAGTGATGAAAACGGAACGATTGCATCCAGTCTATTTCTGAATTCTGGTGAAAATATCTGGTTTATAACATCCGAATCTTCGCCTTCTCGCGACTCTTTGTTGAATCCCATCGGGGCTTTGCTAACTTCTTGCGCGCCAGCATTTGTGGTCATAATTATTATGGAATTTCTGAAATTCAACTCCTTACCGTTATTATCAGTCACGCGTCCATAATCCATAATTTGTAGTAATACATTATAAATATCCGGGTGGGCTTTCTCGATTTCATCTAGTAAAATCACGGAATACGGATTTTTTTC
>JAJRPW010000008.1 GCA_024280585.1 Alphaproteobacteria bacterium | reverse complement strand
GGGTATTAGAATCGCGCAAGCAGGGTGGAAATCCACCATAATTAATTCGACAACTATGGAAGAGTGCCCGATTGAGCTTGGCTCCTGGATAAGGCAGCGTTCGCGCTGGATTAAGGGGCATATGCAAACTTATTTCGTTCATATGCGTAACCCAATGAAATTGTACAAAAAATGTGGGCTAAGCGGCTTTATGGGCTTTCAGTTTTTTCTTGGCGCACCGGCTTTGATATTTCTGATTAGCCCGATTATGTGGGGGCTGTGGCTATGTTTTATGTTTGGGATTTTGCGAGTTCCGCCGGATATGCCTAGCTGGTTTTTTGGCGTGATTAACTTCAGCATCGGCATCCTAATCATCGGGGTTTTCTTACAGATTTTCTATGCGCTTATGTCTATTTCCTACCGAAAATGGGACAAAATGCTGCCATATGTAATTTTCTATCCGTTTTATTGGATTTTGCATTCCATAGCCAGTTTCAAAGCATTGTGGCAGTTAATTACCAAGCCACATTACTGGGAAAAAACTGACCATGGACATACGGAAATTGAGGTTTAAATCAATCTGGTCTATTTTCCACCCATTCGCGTAATATGTGGTTAATTTCGGTTTGCCAACCTTTGCCATGTGAGCGGAATTCCTCAAGAATATCGGGGTCGAGCCGCAATGTAACTTGTTTTTTAGGAGCAACAGACACAGGACGCCCAACCTTGCCTTTAATTAAAAGCTCAGCATTTTCCTTGCCAAAATCTGCCTCCAATACATCCCGTGCCGGACGCGCTTTTTGTAAGAAATCATCTGGTAATATGTCGTTATCATCATCCATGAAATTGGTCATATATCCTCATTTCTCGTTTGTTTGCTTTACGAAGACTTATAACCCGAATAAAATCCTGACGGGTTGTGTAAACAAGAAAATGCACCCTTTGCTTAATACAACCAAGAGCAACTCTGCGCTCTTCACCATAATCTTTCCTTTCATCGTTATATATAGCTGCACTATCCCAGTCAAAATACTCAACTTCATCAAAGTCAATACCATGCTTGATGACATTGATGCGGTTTTTCTCATAGTCATAATCTATCTTCATACCAACCATTATAACTTATATCGGCTATGCAGGTCAAGCAATTTTTGTAGTTACAAAAATTATTTGAGGGGTGTTTTTTTATACAGTATTTTCGCGTGTGGCCGCTCTTTCTCTGCGCCTTAAATCTTCTTTACCTCGCCATTCATTATCACTCGAACCGTCTTTTTTCTCGGTTTTTGCAGGGGAGGGCGTTTCGTCATCGCTCCAATCAGCTTTAAAATCGCCCCAGGCTGCACCAGAAGACTTAGCTTGCTTGCCAAGCTGCTGCTTTTTCTTAATTGCTGTTTCTAATAGAGATGTAACACTTCTTGCTATATCTTGAGCGTCTTTTTTATCGCTTCCACCATCGCTTTTGCCAAGCTCATGAAACTTCCCAGAAATAAAATCTAAAAACTGCTCTCCAGAAGGCATTTTTCCTTCCGGATCGGCACCTAATTTTAATGCCAGCTTAACGGCGCTAATGGTAACCCACTCACTTCGACACCTTTTCTGCAAAAAAACACTGCCCTCCAAAGTTTTAACCAATCCTTCTTGAGGGGAGTCTTGTATTGCAATAGCTAAGGCCAAATAATCTTTTATACTTTCAGTGTAGGCATTAGGCTTTGTTCTGCCAAAGGCCCTTCTTACATTAACTCCTGACTCAACTAACTTTATAATCTGACCAACATTATTTTGCAAGCATACGCTAGCTGCTTTAACAAGAAGTCTCTCCTGCTGATCCGCAAACCGTTTTTGCTCTGCCCTTTCAAGCGTTTTAAGTATCAATTCTTGAGTGCCTGCCATCCTCTCTTGAGTGCTTGCCATCCTCGTCACCTGCTGTAATATTGCCTCTTCAAAGCCTGAAAGACCCTCTTCTTCCTTTCCTTTACTCATGATATTCTCCTACGCACTGCCCACCTAGTGACAGATTATTTAATTAAAAGAAAACTCTTATACAACTATTTCAGGGGGGGGGGGGCAAGACGAAACAGGCGGGGAATAATGCAACCCTTGCGCGAGAAAGAGTTTTTACTCCTTCTGGATGTTCATTTTTTTCAGAATCATTATGAACAGCAAGAACGGGTAAATACCCGTTCTTGCGATAGTTTTTGAAGATAGTGCGTAAGGTGGCTAACTAAGCAATCTCTCTGCCGGCGAAGAAAAATCCTATTTCACGAGCGGCGGATTCTTCGCTATCGGAGCCATGCACCGAATTTTCACCGACATTATTGGCAAATTGCTTGCGGATAGTGCCGTCAGCGGCATCATCAGGGTTGGTTGCTCCCATCACTTCACGATATTTCGCAACAGCATTTTCGCCTTCCAGAACTTGCACAACAACCGGCTCAGAGATCATAAACTCAACCAGCTCACCAAAAAATGATCTTTCTTTATGTTCGCCGTAAAAAATTTCAGCTTCTCTGCGTGATAGATAAATTTTCTTCTGAGAGACAATCGCAAGCCCGGCTTCTTCGATGACAGCGTTGATTTTACCAGTGATATTACGTCTTGTCGCATCAGGTTTGATGATAGATAAAGTGCGTTGTGTAGCCATTATGTGTCCTTCTTGAATTGTTAATCGGAAATTTGACATCTATATAGACGTATTACGAAATAATGCAAGGGTTTATAAATCGCGCACAGCACTTATAAGTGGCAAATTCGCCTCCGGCATGTCATAATTAACCAGATCACGCGGTTTTATCCATTTTAATTCCTGCCCTTCTTGCCCTGTGGGCGTTCCAACCCATTTTCGACAAACGAATAAATACATAATCAGATGGAATTTTTTGTAGCGGTGTGAGATAAAAGTAAGTGGTAAAAAGCAGCCGGGCGAAGTTTTTATACCCAACTCTTCCTGCAATTCACGCGCAAGGGCAATTTGCGGGACTTCACCCTCTTCCATTTTTCCGCCGGGGAATTCCCATAAACCGGCCATAGGTTTACCCTCGGGGCGTTTTGCTATCAAAATTCGCCCGTCTTCATCGACCAAAACTCCGGCGGATATATGCATAAACGGCATTTTTACCAGTAATTCGGGATATTCTTTATGTGGATCGCAACCGAGCATCTATCTTCTTAAATGTCATGAAAACGGTAGTGGCGGGAGTGACGAGGATCGAACTCGCGACCTCTGCCGTGACAGGGCAGCGCTCTAACCAGCTGAGCTACACCCCCGCAAATAACAAGAAGCAGATGTATAAAATATATAAATTTATAAAGCAAGATAAAATTAGAGAATGCGTGTTTTATTTTTAAAAAGCAAAGTTAGACAATTGCAAAATTTTTGTTATTGTCGTGCCAGATAGTTTTAAGGGGTTGGTATGTGGAAAAAAATAATATTGATATTATCGGCGGTGATAATTGGGGTCATTTTTTTCGTGAATCCATATTTAAGCGATGCGATAAAAGATAAAATGGAGTCGCAGGCCTCGAAAATTCTTGGGGTTGACGTGACGATTGATGATTTTGAAATATCAATATTAACCGGTAGTGCAGAAGTGACAGGTTTATCAATCGCTAACCCGCCGGGATTTCTGTCGTATAAGGCATTTTATTTCGATAAAATAGCCGCACAAGTCGATGTTTTTTCTGTGTTTTCTGACATTGTTGTAATAAAACATATCGCGATAATAAGGCCGGAGATTAATTATGAAATTGCTATTGGCGAGACTAATATCAATATGATTCAAAGTAATATTGCTGATAAAAAGGCTGAAAATACAAATAATTATGGTGATAATTTGTCTGCTGATGTGGGTTCTGCCGGTGGCAATAATGGTTCGAATTCTGGCTCAAAATTTATTATAGAAGACTTGAAAATTACCAAAATAAAAGTTATGACAAGATTGGGAGGAGGGGTGCAAACCATTGAAATTCCTGAAATACATTTGCAAAATATCGGCAAAGACGGGCAGGAAAAATCATTCAGAGATGTTTCTGTGCAGATTATGGGGGCTGTTTTGACCGCACTTTCCCAGGCGGATATAAATTTGGTTTTGGGCGGGGTCATTGAGCAGATGGATCGCGCAAAAAGCCAGATAAAACAGGGCGTTAAGGATGTGGAAAATATTATGCGTAACATGTTTGGTAAATAGTATGTTTATGCTAAAATTATTTATTAAGAAATTAGAATTTAAGTTCTTGACGAAGGGATTACAAAAAGCTAATTTACGAATAGAAACAAGAATTTATTAGAGGCTATTAATATGAAAAAAACTGTTACCCGCTCTCAGCTTGCGAGCGTGATTTATGAAAAATATGGATATTCCCGGGCTGAATCGGCTGATTTGGTTGATTCTGTTTTAGAGGAGGTCAAATTGGGGCTTAAAGAGGACAAAAAGGTGAAAATCTCTTCTTTTGGTACTTTTGAGGTCAGAAAGAAAAAGCAGAGAATGGGTAGAAACCCGAGAACCAAGCAGGAAGTTATGATTTCTGCCCGTAATGTGGTGAGTTTCTACGCGTCGAATATGGTAAAAAAACTTATAAATAGTTAATATTTTAATAAAAGGAGGGGCTAAGGTATGGCTTCAGAAAAATCGCCAACAGCACTTAGAACTATCGG
>JAJRPW010000205.1 GCA_024280585.1 Alphaproteobacteria bacterium | reverse complement strand
GGTTTCCTTGGTTTTCTTGTAGATTACCCTTAGTTTATCCTGAGAGATAACACCGTGCCTTCAAGTTTTATTTGTTTCGAAAAACAATTTTTTACCGAGGCCTAACCATACTGTTCCAGTAGACACTAACGCACAATGGCCGTAGAATTCAAAACAAGGTCCATTATTTTGGGTGATCGTGCTGCACTTGAGCTACCGCATTGCATCAAAGCTACCGTACAGAATCAGAGGCGCTAAGTCGGAATTACACGGCTAGAGACGCAAACTTATCGGCCAAGCAGTTTGGCAAATTTTAGGGCAAACCGACAAACATTTGCTCTGACTGACAGCTATGATTGACAGCTACAACCCCAATTACCCATTTGCACTCACTCTCGCATTCCCGGGGTCTGAACGTGACTGCGCAATAATGCCGTGTATCGACTAGCCAGTGTTTATCATCGCCTTGGTTCTGTACAATGACAATTGACCAATACCCTGTAGCTCTAACCAGGAGCTCTAACTAGGCATCCAACTAACACCCTCATGATTATATCAACCAATAGCCTTATCACTCTTATTCTGTTTATCATTTCCGCGATCTATGTCCATTATCGCGGCAAGGTAAGACACAAATTTTTTCGGCAATTGTCTGATCACTCTACCTTTATGGCACCTATTAACTGTTTTATGTACATGTTCTCGGCGGTGCCTAATAAACCCTATATTGCTGTAGATTCGATACCCGAACTGCAATTATTACAAGAAAATTGGGAACTGATCCGCACCGAAGGTCTAGCACTGCAACAAGGCGGTGACATCAAAAAGTCTGACAAGCTCGACGATATTGGTTTTAACTCTTTTTTTAAAACAGGTTGGAAACGCTTTTACCTAAAATGGTATAAAGATTATCTACCCTCGGCAAAAAACCAATGCCCGAAAACACTCGCCCTGCTCGACCGATGCCCTAACGTTAAGGCGGCGATGTTTGTGGTGCTACCACCCGGTGCTACCTTGGTACGACACCGCGACCCTTTCGCCGGTTCACTGCGTTATCACCTTGGTCTGCAAACTCCCAATTCTGAAGACTGTTTTATCGATGTCGACGGTGAACGTTACTGGTGGCGAGACGGCGAAGCCGTATTATTTGACGAGACTTATATTCACTTCGCCAAAAACACCACCGATACCGATCGCTTGATTTTATTTTGCGATATCGAAAGACCCATGAACAATGTGATTGCCGAATGCATGAACAAAATTTTTGGTCGCATTGTTCTTTCTGCGGCGGGCTCCCGGAATACGGGCAGTGAATCTACCGGGGTTTTAAATAGTGCATTTCACTATTTATATCAAATTCGACTGGTCGGAAAAAAGCTTAAAAAGTTTAACAAAACCCTTTACTACATTGTTAAATATTTATTGTTTGGGTGGATTTTTTATCTTATCTTTTTCTAGAAAAAGACAGCAAGAATCGTAAGGCAATATTTTTTTAACTAGCTTAAAAACAATTGCTTAAAATATTAGAAGTTAAAGCGAGTGCCCCAGAGTTTGCCGGCTAATTCGCCGACGGCAAACATAAGCCGCTAAGCGTCGATAGGGCTTATTACGCCCAGCCCGCCTTTATTTAGTACGTGTGTATAGATCTCGGTTGTAGCGACATCAGCGTGTCCCAATAGCTCTTGAATGGTTCGAATATCATAGCCTTTTTCTAATAAATGCGTAGCAAATGAATGCCGGAAGGTATGGCAATTGGCATGCTTGTGAATTCCAGTTTTGATAATGGCTTGCTTGACGGCTTTTTGAATGTAGCTTTGATGCCGATGGTGCCGTTTGGTTTTTCCGTCGCGTGGGTCAATAGCGCATTGGTTGGCAGGAAACAAAAATTGCCAATGCAAGCTCCTTGACTCCGACGGGTATTTTTTAGCCAGCGCATTTGGCATATACACCTCGCCAAGCCCTCGGCCCATATCTTGCTGATGCACAGCTTTAACATATAACAACTGTGTTTTTAAATTGGATATGATTGAATCAGGTAAGATGCTGTAACGATCTTTATTACCTTTGCCGCCGCGCACAATAATATGGTTTCGTTCAAAATCAATATCTTTGATTCTCAGGCGCAGGCATTCAGAAACGCGTAAGCCCGCACCATACATTATTTTTGCCATGAGCCGCTTTTCACCTTCGAGCCGTTCAATCACCGCTATGGCCTCTCGTACACTAAACACGACCGGAATTTTTCTGACCCTTTTTGAGTAATCAAAGTTGAGTTCGAGCGACTCGTGTTTTAAAAATTGTTTATATAGATAGACGAGCGAATTGAGTGCTGTCGCTTGAGTACTGGCTGAGCAGTGCCTTTGCAGCACTAGATAATTTAAGAATTTTTCAATATCTGCTTCACCCATTTCCTTTGGATGTCGTTTTTGGTGAAAATGGATGTAGCGTTTAATCCAAAGAATGTAGGTTTTTTCGGTAGCCCACGCTTTGTTTTGACTGCGAATAAAAGCGCGAAGCTGGTCGATAAATTTAACGGGGTTGGCAGGGATGGGTGATGGGATATCATCCATGACATTGAAGCGTTTTTTACGCATTGTTCACTCCTTTGAACATTGAATATCCTGACAAAGTAACCTAGTAAGATAGAATTTACAATGGTCTCGTCAGTTTCACCCGCCAGTTTGCCAAATTAACGATTTTAAAGTAGTTTGCGATTTGGCGGGATTAGAAACTATGAAGCCATTGGCAGCATAGTCCAGTACTGTAAATAGGCTCCGGTTGCTAAGTATTTGAAAATCAGTTATTTTTACTTTGAACCATTGATAATGTATAAAACTATGCGGTTGATTGTATATGAAGCCATTGGCCGTAGAATTAGCTGTTATATTCATTAGGGAGTAGCGATGAAGAAAATATTTATAGCATTGTTAGCAATTTTTATTGCTGCTTGTGAGACAACTAAAATCAAGCCAATTTCTAACGATTATGTATTTTTGGATAGGCCTGGTTTTGGCTATGCTTTTGGGACATTGACCCAAACTTTTGTAAAGAAGGAACGCTCAAAAATATTTAATGACACCTATATCTCAAATATTTACATAAATGAAAAAGTTAAAGGATCAAAAAAATCCTATAAAGCATCGATTATTGGTGGTGAAAATAATATACAAGATCCAGACTTTCCAAACGAAAACGGACTTCTATTTCTATTCGAAATTCCTGTGGGGACGCATCAGTTGGATCATTGGTCAGCTCAGGAAGCATATGTAACCATCACGCCAAATAAACCCATGGTACCGCTAGGTTTTGCCGTGAAAGAAGGGGAAATCCTATATCTTGGCAACATACATATGGATTTAGGGTTTGGTAAAAACCTATTGGGAGCGCCAGTCACTTCAGAGGTTGCACCTGAAATAAGACATTTTTTCGAGCGAGATAAAAAGTTATT
>JAJRPW010000204.1 GCA_024280585.1 Alphaproteobacteria bacterium | reverse complement strand
GTGAGGGTGGGATTCGAACCCACGGAGGGCTTGCACCCTCGCCAGTTTTCAAGACTGGTTCCTTAAACCACTCGGACACCTCACCGCAGTTATAGCAGGCTCGATTTTCTAACAGAACAAAGCCACTCACGCAAGAAATTTTTGCATAAAGTTGTAAAATCGCCTGGAAACCTCCCCAAAAGTACCGGAGAAGCACAAGCACAGCTTTATAAAACTCCCCAACGACACATGCCACAAAGAAAAAAATTATTTCACAAACTCCGCCAACACCTTAACCACCGCCTGATTATCTTCTTTGAGGCCAACCGTTATCCGCAAATATTCCGGCAATCCGTAATTATCAATCTTTCTGGTGATTATACCTTTTTCCATAAGAAATTTATAAGCATTATGCGAGCTTTTTTCCCTATCTGGAAACTTGACCATATAAAAATTACCAAAACTTTTACAAAATTCCAGTCCCAGCTGATTAATTTCTGTCTCCAGCCATTTTAATTCTGTATTATTATGCTGCCTGGCTTTTTCTACAAATTCCACATCACGAACCGCTGCTGTCGCGGCGGCAATTGCAGCAGATGAAATATTAAACGGCCCACGCACACGATTTAAAACATCTACAACAGCATCGGGACAATAAGCCCAGCCAATGCGCAATGAGGCCAGCCCATATATCTTAGAAAATGTCCTGGTCATAACTGTATTACTGCCAAAATCCACTACATCCTGCCCTGACATATATTCATCATCATCCACATACTCGGCATAAGCTGCATCCAAAACCAGCAAAACATCATCCGGCAAACCGCCTCTAAGACGCCCCACTTCTTCCCTTGGGATAAAGCTACCAGTTGGATTATTTGGATTAGCTACAAAAACTATTTTCGTCCTGTCAGTAACCGCGCTTAATATGGCATCGACATCGGTTGCCAGTCCTGTTTCAGGAACCTTAACTGGTGTTGCACCAACTGTTTGGGCATAAATTGCATACATTAAAAACCCATGTTCACTATATAAAACTTCATCACCCTCACCGGCATAGGCCAGACACAAGAACGATATTATCTCATCAGAGCCAGCCCCACAGACAATTTTCTGAGGATTAAGCCCATAAACCTCGCCAATAGCCTCTCTTAGCTCCAACCCCGAACTTTCAGGGTAACGATGCAGATTATCCGCCGCTTGCTTATAAGCCTCAACTGCCTTCGAACTGGCACCAAACGGACTTTCATTCGACGATAGTTTAATCACAGATTCCAGCCCCTTCGCTTTAGAAAGACCCGCTTTATATGGCTGGATTTTTAATATTGATTCTTTTGGTTTTAGTGACATTTATTTTTCCTTTAGGACTGACGCAGGACGAGTATTTTTGAATTGTTTTTAGGCAAAAATATTCTAAAAAACGGAGTGTACACGAAGTACATGAGTATTTTTAGGTTATTTTTAACGACAAAACAAACAAAAAGACGACTTCCTGCGTAAGTCCTAAGATTTTATCGGAGCCGCATACGACCCCAACAATCTTATTTTTGAATTATACCCTAATTTATTTTCAATATTTTCCAATAATTTTGAACTGGCCGCAATAAATTTATCCGCCTCAATAAGATGGTCATTATTCCGGCTCGATAGCACAGCAATGCTCACCCCTTGCGATGCAAATATTTCATTAATATCAACTTCATCCTTATCGCTTGAAACTACTATAACCGACACATCATCATTAGTATCTTCAGGCATTACATTAGCAATTGCCAAAACCGGCGCAATATTATCATTACGTTCAATAAATGGAATGCGGGCAAAAACATATATATTATTCTTCTCGTTTTCAGGACGAATCCACCATGGCGAAGGAGATTTATCATCCAGCGGCAATATGCCAATAGCAGTATGCCCCAAAGCTACATTTTCAATAACTTTATCAGCAGAATTTTCAACTATAGTCTTTATAAACGAGCCATAATATTCCCGCGCCAGCCAAAAACATGTGTTATCATCAGCAGTAACGTAAGCACAAATGCTCATATTTTGCTCTGTATTAAGCGATGTCGAAATAATCATCCGCCAGATTGTAGCAATCGCCTCCGCCGGGAATTCATCACCAATTTTTTGCGTTAAATCCCGCAGCATATTTGCCTCACGCCCGGCACGAATAAAACTTTGGCTCTGGCTCATTTTCGCTTTATGCTTACCAACCTGCCTAACAATTTCTATTCTACCCTGCAAAAGGGCAATTATTTTTCCATCAATTTCATCAATTTGCCCCCGAAATTTTGATAGATCTTCTTTAGTTTCTGACATTTTTATACCTTTTAATTACTATAGTATGATGCTTGAGTTATAAAAAGTGCAAGTAAAAAAGTTATTGTAATAGGGAGGATTTTAGCCTATTAAACTGCCGACGATACGCTTTCTACTTACTTGTACTTAAACCTTAGCCCTTGGCCAACGATTATGCATCCAAAACCATTGTCCCGGATTTTCTCTTATCCAGCCCTCTAATGTTTTATTAAGTTTAGTCATGGCGGACAACTCATTATCATCATCTGTAAATTTAAAAGGCTCATAAATTTTTACCTTGAATTTATGCCCCTTAGTTCTAATTATTTGTATTCCGGATAAATAGCAATCATATTTCATGGATAAATTGACAATAGCAGAAGCAGTCATTGCATCATGACCAAAAAACGGCACAGACAGGCCGTCATTTTGCTTTTGATCTATAAGCATTCCGACAATGTCGCTTTGTCGCAGCGCCTTTATTATCTGCCTGGCTCCAGCCGACCCTTTAGGAATTATCGCCTTTTTATAACCGCTTCTAAAGCCATTAATCATTTTATCAACATAAGGATTATTCGCAGTTCTATAGACAATATGTATCGGACAATTATTCAGATAAGGCGCAATAGCCGCCAACTCCCAGTTTCCTATGTGGCCTGTAAAGAAAAATCCACCATTTTTGGACATTTTTTCAATATTCTCCAGCCCTTCTATTTCAGCTATCTCATTAAATTTTTCAGGAGTTAATTTTGCCATATGCGGCAGCTCGGCCACAACACGTCCCAGATTATCCCACATCTTAGATATAATTTCTTTGATTTGCTTGTCATCCAACTCAGGAATCGCCATTTTAAGGTTACGCACAGCATTCTTATTCACGCCTAGCAATGGACAAAATACTCTCGCTACCCAGCCTCCGATATTAGATGCAGTGGCAATATCAAGCCTGCCAAGGATAGACAAAATTGTTTTAATAACAACATACTCTAATAAATGACGGATTTTTTTCATGTTAAAAAACCAGCTTTAATGTTTCTTCCAGGACAGCTTTGTCAGAAAAAGAGATCTCTATTGATAAATACTGGATTTTTTCTTTATATTTCGCATCCAAACGTACAAAATCCTTTTTTGTTGTAACTAACATTGCACCACACTCATTTGCTTCTTTTAACAGATTTTCTAATTCCGCCTCTTTATACATATAATGATCCGGAAAAGATACTTTCTTCATAATATTTCCTCCCAATTCCTTTAGGCTACCAAAGAATTTTTCAGGATTACCAATCCCGGCAAAAGCTATAACATCCTTGCCTATAAATTTTTCATGGTTATGCGGTAAAATTTTTGCCCTTATTATTTTTGTCTCCAACGGCAACATTTTGGTTGCATCATCACCTATAAAAATCGTTGCAGTAACCTTACTCAGCGCTGCTTGCAGAGACTCGCGCAAAGGCCCTGCCGGCAGAACCTGGCCATTACCAACGCCATAAGAACCATCAATCACCAGCAAACACATGTCTTTTACAACATTCGGATTTTGCAGGCCATCATCCATTATAATCACATCCGTTTCGCTCAAGCTAATCAGCTTCAATCCTTCAGTCCGATTTTTTGCAACATACACAGGAGCTATTTCCCGCAGTAATAAAGGTTCATCGCCCACTTGTTTTGCATCATGTTTTTCAAGATCAACCCGCACCGGACCATATAAATAACCGCCATAACCACGGCTTAGAAACGCCACTTTTTTCCCTTGTTCCTGCAATATTTTTGCAACCTCTATAGTAACCGGTGTTTTTCCCGCACCACCTATATTGACATTACCAACGCAAATAACAGGGATTTGCGATTTAAAGGGCTTGGCTCTCATTTCCCGAATTTTTGTAACTAATCGATAAACAAGTGATAATGGCCACAGCGCCATACTGATTTTATTATTCGTTTTCCAAAATTGCGGCTGTTTTATTCTCATTTCGCTAAGCTCTTTTTGCAGAAGGCAAAAAAGGTGTTATTTCATCAATAAAAGCGTCCAGAATTCCGGCCTTATCTGCAACCACTTCCTTTGCTTTTGAAGCTATTTTTGCCTGTTTTTCATGATCGACAATCAGCTCCTCCAGGGTTTCCTCCAGGTCATTTTGATTTTTAACACATATGGCTGCCTCTTCTTTATCCAATTCGCGTTTAATCTCCAGGAAATTATCCATATACGGTCCATAAATTATCGTACAACCAAGCCTTGCTGCCTCCAGCGGATTTTGCCCGCCGCGCTCAACCAATGACCCACCGATAAAAACAATCGGCACCAAACGATAAAACGCGCCCAATTCTCCCAAAGTATCGGCCAAATATATATCCACCTTATCGGAGATTTTCTCTTCCAGCGAACGCGAGGCTATATTCAAACCTTTTGCACAAAGTTTTTCCAATATATCCCCAGCACGCTTAGGATGGCGCGGCGCTATAATTGTTAAAAGCTCCGGATGCGCTTCTTTTATTTTAAGATGAACATCGGCAATAATTTCTTCCTCTCCCGGATGGGTACTTGCTGCCATCCACACCGGCCTTTGCCCGATCATCCCCACTAATTCGCCCATAGTCTGGGAATCTGACGGCAGTGCCGGCGTATCAAATTTAATATTTCCAACATATTTAACATTCTTCGCACCTAATTTTTCCAAACGCTCGGCATCATGCTTACTTTGCGGCAATGTCAGCGCAAACTTACCAAGCAGCTGCTGCCCTAAAGATTTATATCTTTGCCATTTTCTATATGAATCTTCGGAAATCCGACCATTAACCAGGATAATCGGACAATATTTGCTGGTTTCTATAATTAAATTCGGCCAAAGCTCCGACTCAACCCACAGCGCCAAATCTGGTTGCCAATGCTTTAAAAAACGCCTTACCGAAGAAAAGCGATCAACTGGAATATATTGATGAAAAGCCTTATCCGGCAGCCTGCTTTCTATTAATCTCGCCGATGTTGTTGTGCCGGTTGTTAGCAGGAAATTAAAATCGGGATATTTCTTCGAAACCCCGTCCATAAGCGGTAAAACTGACAAGGCCTCACCAACACTCGCCGCATGAATCCATATCAAAGCCCCAGCTGGCCGCGGAAACGCTGCATATCCCAGGCGCTCTTTGAAACGTACAGGATCTTCCTTGCCAATCGCCTTGCGCCGCAATAGATATAAATCAATCAGCGGCCCGGCAACTTTTGTTATGAACTGGTATAATTTTAGTATCATCTAATTCTCCGCAGGCTCAACTGGCGTTATACCCACATTTTTATCAACTTCCATCGTCATATCATTCATTATTTCTTCAAGACGCTTACTTTGCCCAGGCAAATCGTCGCCATCAATCCATATTGGCTCACTACAGCGCAAAGCACCTCTACTAAAAGGCTTTGGCAGCATAAACCGATCCCAGCTATTGAAGAGTTTACAGGATTTAGTTGCATAAGTCATGACTATAATCGGTATTTGCATTTTTTGGGCAATCCGCACCACATTACCGCCAATACGCATTCTAGGCCCTTTCGGCCCATCCGGCGTTATACCAATACAGTCACCATTTTTCAAGGTTTTTACGATTTCCTTATAGGCTTTAATAGCATCTTTTGTCGTTGAACCACGAATTGATTTAAATCCAAAAAAACCTATCGTTTTTGCAATTAATTGCCCGTCCAAATGGTTGGAAATAACTATGTTTATATTAATATTTTTCGGCGCACAATATGGCATCATCAGCAATCTGCTATGCCAAAAAACAAAAATGATCGGCTTGCCAGATTCAGCCAGTTTTTCAGCATGCTCAAAACCCGCCCGATCCCACTTGCAAGTAAGATAAACAAACCGGATATATAAATGCACAAGCCAGCATAAAAATGCCTGGACATATTGATTGTTAAGTATTTTTTTAGATTTTTTCATAAAGTTTTACTTATCAAATCCCAATAGAACTTTGAATAAAAAATGAAGGTAAATTCTATCGAGCAAGCAGAATAACAACCAGTCACTTCAAAGCAGAATACTATAGCCCTAAAAATCCAGATTAGCGTAATGTTTTGGTGGGGTAAAGCCAAGCACGCGATCAGCCAAAATCGGCCTGAAGCTCGGCTGGGACTTGATTAAAGCATACCACTCCTTAACTTCAGGGAAGTTATCCCAAGGAATTTCTTCTAAATAATCAATGACCGAAATATGCGACGCGGCGGCGATGTCCGCCAAAGTTAATTTCCCGCCCATTAGCCAGCGGTAACCATCCGTTAGAAAACGTATATACTCCAAATGCGGCAGCAAATTAGCCTTGGCAACCCTAATGGCATCGGAGTGAGTGCCGCCAACGCCGGTATAAAAACGAAAAACCTTCTCATTTAGAAGATATTTGCTGACTTCATTATAGAATTTATTATCAAACCATGAAACGAGACGCCTTATGCCCGCACCTTCCTCAAGAGAGTTGCCCAGTAATTTATTTTCAGGGTATTTTGCGTCAATATATTCACAAATAGCATAACTATCAGGAATAGTAATGTTATCTTCAACCAGAACCGGAACTTGCATGGCAGGGTTTAAATTAGCAAAATCCCGCCTCCTTTCCCAGAAATTCTCCTGAATAAGCTCAAAATCAAGGTTTTTCTCGGCTAGTATAAACCTTACTTTGCGAGAAAAAGGACATAGTGGAAAATGGTATAAATTACGCATAAATTAATTATAACAAGTTCATTTTAAAACACCATAGTGTTTTTGAGTTTTTTATAGAAAATTATACTGGATTTTTCTAAACTTATTCTTTATACAAACAAATAATATCAAATTTAAAAAATCTTAGGGAAAATGTTTATGGCTGATTCTCCAGCAAATTCTGATAAGACCAGGCGCGATTTTATAGTGCTTACGGCGGGCGCTGTTGCCGGTGTTGGTGCGGCTTCGTTCGTTTGGCCGTTGGTTGATTCTTTGAACCCTTCGGCGGATGTCCTTGCTTTGGCTTCAACTGAGGTGGATATATCGTCCATCCAAAAAGGGCAGTCTATTCGGGTGATGTGGCGCGGAAAACCCGTGTTTATCCGTCGCAGAACCAATGAGGAAATTGAAGCGGCAAGAGCTGAAGATCTGGCTGTTTTGCCAGACCCGCAAAGGGATGAAGACCGGGTTAAGCCCGGCAAGGATGAATGGCTTGTTATTATTGGCGTTTGTACTCATTTAGGTTGTGTGCCTCTTGGTAATAAGGGGGATTATGGTGGCTGGTTCTGCCCATGTCACGGTTCACATTATGACACTTCAGGCCGAATTCGTAAAGGTCCGGCTCCGCTTAATTTGCCTGTGCCTCCTTATGAATTTCTCGATAATAACGTAATTAAAATTGGTTAAAGAAAATGAGCAGTAAAAAAACTGGTATAGTCGGGTGGATTGATTCACGTTTGCCTATATTTACCTTTCTAGAACATCAAAATGAATATCAGGTTCCAAAAAACCTTAGTTATGCCTGGAATTTTGGTTCTTTGGCCGGAATAGCCCTTATGATTCAGATCGTTACGGGTATAATTCTTGCTATGCATTATACGCCTCATGCAGATTTGGCGTTTAACAGCGTTGAAAATATCATGCGTAATGTGAATTATGGCTGGCTTATAAGATATACCCATGCTGTTGGCGCATCAATGTTTTTTATAGTGGTATATTTGCACATATTGCGCGGAATGTATTATGGCTCTTACAAAGCGCCGCGGGAAATTCTGTGGTGGTTCGGTATAATTATTTTCATAGCTATGATGGCCACGGCATTCATGGGATATGTATTGCCATGGGGGCAAATGAGCTATTGGGGTGCGACTGTTATTACCAATCTTTTCTCAGCAATTCCGGGCATTGGTGAAGGTATTGTGACGTGGCTTTGGGGCGGATATTCGGTCGATAACCCGACTTTGAACAGATTCTTTGCGCTGCATTTCTTACTGCCATTCGTAATATTAGGGCTGGTTGTTATTCATGTTGTGGCACTGCATTGTGCAGGCTCCAACAACCCAACCGGCGTTGAGCCTAAAACCAAAGACGACACAATTCCTTTCCACCCTTATTATACAGTTAAGGACTTCTTTGGCTTTGGTGTGTTTTTCTTGATATTCGCTTATTTTGTGTTCTTTGCGCCCAATTACCTGGGGCATCCGGATAATTATATCCCGGCTGACCCAATGGTGACTCCGCCGCATATTGTGCCTGAATGGTATTTCTTGCCGTTCTATGCAGTTTTGCGGGCAATTCCGGATAAATTAGGCGGTGTAATATTTATGTTTGGCTCGCTTTTGATATTATTTGCGTTGCCATGGCTTGATACTTCTAAGGTTAAAAGTGGTGCGTATAAGCCGTTATTCAAGCTGTTTTTCTGGTTATTTACGGCTAATTTCATACTGCTTGGTTATTTGGGTGGAAAACCGCCAGAGGGCATTTATGTAATATTATCAAGGGCTGCGACATTCTATTATTTCGCGTATTTCCTATTGATATTGCCGATACTTGGTAAAATAGAAAAGACTTTGCCTTTGCCCGATTCGATAAATGAATCAATGAAAAAGTAACTTTTGAGGAAGATAGATGAAAAAAATATTTTTAATAATTGCACTGGTTTTGTTTTCCAGCAGTTCGTTTGCATCAGGTGATGTGCATCTTAAAAAACTGGATTGGCCATTTGACGGTGCGTTTGGCACGGTTGACCGTCAAGCTGCGCAAAGAGGCTTCCAAGTTTATAAGGAGGTGTGTTCTTCGTGTCATGCTATGGATTTAAATTCCTACAGAAACCTTACTGAAATTGGCTTTTCAGCGGAAGAAGTTAAGGCTATAGCGGCAGAAGATACGGTTATTGACGGGCCAAATAATGATGGTGATATGTTCGAAAGACCAGGTCGCCCATCGGATAGGTTCGTTGCGCCATTTGCTAATGAGCAAGCGGCTCGTGCGTCTAATAACGGGGCATATCCACCGAATTTATCATTGATAGTTAAGTCAAGAACCGATGGTGCTAACTATCTATATTCCCTGCTAACCGGCTATGAGGATGCTCCTGGTGGAGTTGATTTGAGTGATGGAATGCAATATAATAAATACTTCCCGGGCAACCAGATTGCAATGCCATTGCCTTTAATGAATGAAGGCGTTGAATATCAGGATGGCACTAATGCATCAATAGAGCAGCAAGCAAAAGATGTAACTATATTTTTGCAATGGGCGGCAGAACCAGAAATGGAGCAGCGCAAAAAAATGGGTGTGAAAGTGTTTATTTACTTGCTGATATTTACAGTGTTGTTCTATCTTGCTAAAAAACGCATATGGGCAAGATTAAAGTAAATATGAGCAAAATTTACAAAACCATCGGGCTTATGAGCGGCACATCGTTGGATGGGATTGATGCGGCTCTTATAGAGACGGACGGGCTTGGTTATGTCAAATCCTTGGCCAGCCACAGCACCCAGTATGATGATGATTTTAAAAAAACTGTAAAAGAACTGATAGCAGGCCATGGTGATAAGGACGAAGTCGAATATGAGCTAACCGTAAAACATGCCGATGCTGTTGCCGAATTACTATATAAATCAGAGTTTTCCGCAGGTGAAATTGATTTGATCGGTTTCCATGGGCAAACCATTGATCATCGTCCGCATGAGGGCATAACGATTCAGATTGGTGACGGTGAGCTTCTGGCTAAATTGACAGATATAAATGTGGTCTATGATTTTCGTTCAAACGATGTAGCACATGGAGGACAGGGCGCGCCATTAATTCCAGTATTTCATAAGGCTATGGTCGAAAATCAAGAATTACCGGTTGCTGTAATTAATATAGGCGGGGTGGCAAATATCAGTTGGATTGGCAAAAACAGTGCCCTAACGGCTTTTGACACTGGCCCGGGAAATGCTCTGATTGATGATTGGATTTATAGCAAAACCGGGAATGCTTATGATAAAAACGGAGAAATCGCGGCAAAGGGTGAAATAAACCAGGCATTGCTACAAAAATTTATGTCCGATGAGTATTTCAATATAATACCGCCAAAATCGCTTGATCGCAATGATTTTGCCGAATATACCCCGGATAACCTATCTTTGGAAGATGGAGCGGCGACTTTAGCTGCTTATACAATATACTCAATATCTTCCTGTGTTAAATATCTGGCTGAGAAGCCACGTAAATTTTATGTAACTGGCGGTGGCAGGAATAACAAATTTCTGATGGATAATCTGGCAAAAGAGCTGGATGCCCCGGTTCATAAAATTGATGAGATAGGGTTTGACGGTGATATGGTTGAAGCACAGGGTTTCGCTTATCTTGCGGTGAGAAGCTTACAAAAATTACCGATAAGCTTTCCCGAAACAACAGGTGTTGCCAAACCAACCAGCGGCGGCAAAATTATATCATCCTTGAAAATCAGCCAGTTGTAATAGGTTGTTGCGATTGACGACGGCGTCTGTCCGGCTTAACTTTTTTAGGTCGATTTGCATCTTGCTTTAGGCGCGTTTGCAAATAATCATCTAAATGTGAGTTTAATTCATCCAGTTTGGTTCGAAAAAAATGATCGGCACCGATAATAATACGATAATCAATCCCGGCATTCTTTTGCTTGGATAATTTATCAGCGAGCCTTGAAACATGCTCTTCGGAAACAATGGAATCTTCGTCACCTTGCACAATTAAGCCACGGGCAGGACAGGGTGATAAGAAGTTGAAATCATATGTATTAGCTGGTGGTGAAATAGTCAAAAAACCTTCAATTTCCGGACGACGCATTAATAACTGCATACCAATCCATGAGCCAAATGAAAAACCACCCATCCAATATGATGAGGCATTTGGATTTTTTATTTGCAGCCAATCCAGAATTGTTGCTGCATCACCCAATTCACCAACACCACTATCAAATTTGCCTTGCGAACGCCCAACTCCTCTGAAGTTAAAGCGTATAACCGAAAAACCGTTACGTGCAAAAGCGTGATATAAATTATATGAAACTTTATTATTCATGGTTCCGCCATGCAGCGGATGTGGGTGCAAAACAATTGCAACAGGTGCGTTTTTAGCAATTGCCTGGTGATAACGAGCTTCAATTCTTCCCTCAGGACCATTAATAATAACTTCTGGCATACTTTATACCTAAATTCATTGTTTAAAATACTTGACTGTTTTACTTGGTTATCGTAATAATACACGCAATCATGCGTTTATAACCAAATATAACAAAAAAAGCAAGGGCAAAGTGGCTGGCTCCAAAGGTGGGCAAGTTTGAGGGCAAAATGAATTTAACCACAAAAGGCAGATATGCGGTCATGGCAATGGTTGATCTTGGGATGCAAAACCGGACTGTTCCTGTAACATTGGCAGAAATATCGAAAAGGCAGAATATAGCACTTAGCTATCTGGAGCAGATATTTATGCGTTTAAGGCGTGCCGGGCTGGTTGATTCGGTGCGAGGGCCAGGCGGTGGTTATGTGCTGTCAGGAAAAAATGAGAATATAAAAATTTCTGATATAATAGTGGCGGTTGACGAATCTATAAAAATCACTCGCTGTTCGGATAAATCCGGCGGTGGTTGTTCGCATAACAAAACAAAATGTGTCACACATAATCTGTGGGATGGTCTGAGCAGACAGATATTTAGCTATCTGGATAATATTTCCCTGGGTGATATATGTGATAAAAATTCATCTGAGGAGGTTAGGCTTCATGCGTAGGATATATCTTGATAATAATGCAACAACAGCTTTAAGCACAGAGGTGATTGCGGCCGTGTGTAATGTGTGGAGTAAGCCGTTAAATGCATCTTCAGTGCATGGCTTTGGTTGTGACGCACGCAAAATAATAGAGAATGCCCGCGATAAAATCAGGAAATATACTGGTGCAAAAGAGATGCGTGTGATTTTTACCTCGTCGGGCACGGAAGCAAATAATCTGGCTTTAAAAGGCGTTAAATACGATAATCTGGTTGTTTCATCGATAGAACATGCTTCGATTTTGAAAACGGCGCAAGGCGCACATTTAATTGACGTGGATGAAAATGGCGTAGTTAAACCAGAGCATTTAGATGAAATATTATCGTCTTTGACGGGACGAACTTTAGTTTCGGTGATGCTTGCCAATAATGAAACCGGGGCGATCCAGCCCATTGCCAAAATAAGTGAGATTGCCAAGAAATATAACGCTATTTTGCATAGCGATATGGTGCAGGCAGTCGGAAAAATCAAAGTGGACATAACCAAGCTCGGTGTAGATTTAGCGACTATTTCTGCCCATAAAATCTATGGTCCACAAGGTGCAGGCGTTTTGATTGCTGCAAAAAATATTACGATTGAGTCCCAAATAATCGGCGGTGGCCAGGAAGGATCTTATAGAGCTGGAACGGAGAATATAGTAGCAATTCACGGTTTTGGTGTGGCGATACAAGAGGCGCATAAAAACCTGTGTAAGATTAAAGATACTGAAAATTTACGCGATCGCCTAGAGAATTTTATACAGTCACTGGATGCAGATATTGAGATTTTCTCAAAAAATGTAGAAAGATTGCCAAATACCAGTTGTTTTACGATGCCCGGTGTTGTAAATGAGACGCAATTAATCCATTTTGACATGGATCAAATAGCGGTCAGTGCGGGCGCAGCTTGCTCATCGGGGAAGATTGATGAGTCACATGTGCTAAAAGCTATGCATGTGCCGGGCGATGTGGCGACCACGGTGATACGGGTAAGTTTGGGAAAAAACAACAAGTTAGATGATATCGGGAGATTTATTACTTCCTGGAAGAGTTTATATGAAAGAACAAGACAAAGACAGGCGGCATAAATAATGGAGAAAAATAACGTGAAAACACCGATATATATGGATTATCAGGCGACAACGCCTACAGACCCAAGGGTGGTTGAGAAAATACTGCCATACTTTACTGAGAAATTCGGTAATCCGCATTCTGGTGGCCATTCTTTCGGCTGGGAGGCTGAGGCTGCTTGCGAAAAAGCTCGTGGGCAAGTCGCGGAGTTAATCAATGCAAATGCTAAGGAAATTATTTTTACATCCGGTGCAACGGAGTCAAATAATCTGGCAATAAAAGGCGTAGCCCAATTTTATAAAGACAAGAAAAACCATATTATAACTGTGGTTACTGAACATAAATGCGTGTTGGACACTTGCCGTCATCTGGAAAGAGATGGTTTCGCGGTAACATATTTACCGGTAGGGACAAATGGTCTGATCGACTTGAAAAAGCTGGAAGAGGCTATAACTGAAAAAACGGCTATTGTATCTGTTATGGCGGTTAATAACGAGATTGGTGTTATCCAGCCAATTAAGGAAATCGGAGCTATATGCCGGAAAAACGGAGTGTTTTTCCATACGGATGCAGCGCAGGCTTTTGGCAAAATCCCGCTTGATGTTGAAGAAATGAACATTGATTTGATGAGTATTTCCGGGCATAAAATCTATGGGCCAAAGGGAATCGGTGCATTATATGTAAGGCGCAGACCGCGCATAAGACTGGTTCCAATGATTAATGGTGGGGGTCAGGAAAGGGGCTTTAGATCGGGAACGCTGCCAACTCCTTTGGTCGTGGGTCTGGGCGAAGCTGCAGCGATTGCAAAGGCGGAAATGACGGAAGAAAATGAACGGATACGTTATCTAAGCGATAAATTATTTAATGCAATTGTGGCTAATGTGCCTGAGGTTTATTTAAATGGCGATAAAGAGCAACGAATTCCAGGCAATTTGAATATCAGCTTTGCTTATATCGAAGGTGAGTCGATGATTATGGCGATAAAAAATTTGGCGGTAAGTTCAGGATCAGCTTGCACTTCAGCAAGTTTGGAGCCGTCTTACGTGCTGCGTTCGATCGGAGTTGGTGAGGATCTGGCTCATACTTCCATAAGATTCGGCATTGGCAGGTTTACTACTGAAGAAGAAATAGACTATGCGATAAAAACTGTGACGGGAGCGATTGATAAATTGCGCGAAATGAGCCCGTTATGGGAAATGTCGCAGGAAGGAATAGATATAACAAAAATTGAATGGGCAGGGCATTAGGAAATAGTTACTGGCTGCTAACAAAGGTAAATAAGAATTATGAAGTTAATTAATTTAACATCAAGCTGTTATCTGGCGTACCCTCCCCCTTTAGGGGGGAGGGTTAGGGTGGGGGTGTATCTTATTAGATATTTTATACTTCGTTCACCCCCACCAAAATATTTTACTCACTTTGTTCGTCAAATTTTGACTCCCCTCTAAAGGGGGAGTAGAAGTCTCTACTATATTAACCAATAACCAGGAACCAATATGGCTTATAGCGAAAAAGTAATCGATCATTATGAAAACCCTCGTAACGTGGGATCATTCGATAAAACAGAAGAAAATATCGGCACTGGATTAGTCGGTGCGCCGGCTTGCGGTGATGTTATGAAGCTGCAAATAAAAGTCGACGAAAATAATATTATTACAGATGCTAGATTTAAGACTTTTGGCTGTGGCTCAGCAATTGCATCATCATCTTTAATCACCGAGATGGTTAAAGGGCAAAATATTGAAGATGCCGGGAAAATAAAAAATAGCGAAATTGCTAAGGAATTATCCCTGCCGCCAGTGAAAATTCACTGCTCGGTATTAGCCGAAGATGCGATTAAAGCGGCGATTGAGGATTATAAACAAAAGGCCGGTGAATAATTATGCCTTTGCCTCCACCAATCACAATCACTGATGCAGCTGCAACGCGCATAAGGCATTTGCTGGCGCAGCGCGGGAAAGACTCGGCCGGAGTGAAAGTCGGGGTTAAATCAGGCGGTTGTTCTGGGCTGTCTTACGTTATTGAATATGCTGATAAGGTCGAAAATTTTGACGAGGTGGTTTCATATCCTGACAAGGAGTGCGAGGAGTTCAAAATAATTATCGATCCTAAAGCTATTATGTATCTGATTGGCAGTGAAATGGACTTTGTTGAGGAAAAAATGAAATCAGGATTTATATTCTCTAACCCCAATGAAAAAGGGACATGTGGCTGTGGCGAGAGTTTCCATGTTTAGATGTTGGAGTTGCAACAAAGCCTTTCAAGTAGGCGAATTATTCTGCCTCGATTGTGGTGTCATTCAGCCACCGGCGCAAGTGGATCACTTCACCCGCCTTTGCGTACCAAAAGCCTTCGAGGTGGGGACAAAACGACTTGATGCGGAATATTTTAACTTGCAAATGCAACTGCATCCTGACCGCTTTACCAATAAAAACGCTGAGGAGCAAAAATATGCGATGCAGCAATCAATGGCAGCGAATGAGGCTTATGCAACGTTAAAAAATCCATTAACCAGAGCTGAATATATATTATCATTGGAAGGTTTCGAGGTTAATAAGG
>JAJRPW010000203.1 GCA_024280585.1 Alphaproteobacteria bacterium | reverse complement strand
TAGAAGCTGGTGCTGACAGTGCAAAATTAGCGAACTATTCTATAGTTGCTTCCGAGAATTCGGCTAGTGAGTCGGACTTCGGCAAACCGTTAACCCCTTTCCAGCTTGCTAAACAACGCCATCCACATGCTGCAAAAGAAATGTTCCCAAGCTCAAAAAGGGGAGCAGGTGCTTGCGTTGTAATGTAAGTATACCACTGCCTAGCTACAATAAAAACTATTTTCGCTTCTTAATCGCGACATATTTACGTTTTTTCGCGCCGGTATATAGCTGACGCGGACGGCCAATTTTCTGCGAAGGATCTTCCATCATTTCCTTCCACTGCGCAACCCAGCCTGCGGTACGCGCGATTGCGAATAAAACCGTATATAAACTGGATGGAATTCCCATCGCTTTGTAAATAATTCCCGAATAAAAATCGACATTTGGATATAATTTCCGTGCGACGAAATACTCATCCGTGAGGGCAATTTCTTCTAATTTAACGGCAATTTTTAATAATGGATTATTTTCCTGACCCAATTCTTTTAATACATCATGCGCTGCTTTTCGCAGCACAGCCGCCCGCGGATCATAATTTTTATAGACCCGATGACCAAACCCCATCAGCCTAAATGGGTCTTTTTTACTCTTTGCTTTCTCAATAAACGTTGGAATATTTTTTACATCACCAATTTCTTCCAGCATATCAATCACGGCTTCATTAGCTCCGCCGTGAGCTGGCCCCCAAAGTGACGCAATTCCGGCGCTAATACAAGCAAACGGATTGGCGCCCGATGACCCGGCCAACCGAACCGTTGAAGTTGACGCATTTTGCTCATGATCAGCATGAAGCAAGAATATTAAGTCCATAGCCTTGGCCAAAACCGGGCTGACTTTATATTCCTCAGCCGGCACAGAAAACATCATATGCAGGAAATTTTCAGAAAAACCCAGCTTGTTATTTGGGTAAACGAATGGATGCCCGATCGCATATTTATAGGCCATTGCTGCCAGAGTAGGAACTTTCGCAATCATTCTGTGTGCGGCCAATTCACGCTGATCCGCATCATCAATATCAATGGAATCGTGATAAAAAGCCGACATGGATGAGAACGCCCCGGACATAATTGCCATCGGATGCGCCTGTCTTGGATAACCGCGATATAAAAATTGCAGCTGCTCATGCACCATTGTATGCTCGGTGATTTTCCGGCTAAACTCCTTATATTTCTTGGCGTTTGGCAGATCGCCATATAAAAGCAAATATGACACTTCCAGGAAACTGCTCTTTTGTGCCAGCTCCTCAATATCATAACCACGATAGCGCAAAATTCCCTTTTCGCCGTCGATATAGGTGATTTTGGACTCGCATGACGCTGTTGACATGAACCCCGGATCATAGGTAAAAACCCCGGTATCCTTATATAAATTAGTAACGTCGATCACGTCGGGCCCTTGCGTTCCCTGCAAAACCGCAAATTCGGCATCTTTGGCAATATTTTTAATATTTAACTTTGCAGTGTCATTTGGCATACGGGAATTCCTTTCATATATGGCCGAGCGTTGTAATACACGAATATTAATACAACCGAAAATTAATATCTCCAAGCTTTTTTTATAAAAAAAGCCCCACCGATGCGGCAGGGCTTTTTTAAGTTCATGCTTTTTTTACTTACTTGTTCCGAGAGAAAGGGTTTATGCTTGTTTTACTAGAGGCTCTTTTAGCAGTATTAAAATACGCTGCTTCTTCAGAAATAATTTTACTCTCCGTAGGCTTATCATCAACTTTTTTACGAGATGGATGCTTATCCTGGAAAGCTGTAGATATCTTTGTAGGTTCTTCAGAATCTGAAGACGAGCTATAAGAGGAATAGCTGTGACTATAATCTGAACCATCGGATCCAAGACTTGAATCATCAGATCCAAGACTTGAAGAATCGGATCCAAAAATTGAAGAATCAGATCCGCCTCTTTTTTCTTGCCTTATATTAACATTATTAAACCTATTAAAAGTTTCTAAGGAAGATTTGATCGACACGCTTGCCATTGTCAGAAGGCCAAGGCTACTATCAATACTGTTCAAAGTAGACTCAGCCATCATAGCCCTCATCTTAGATAATCTAAGCTCCTCATTTTTTTCGCCTAGCTTTCTTTCAAGCCTCTCAGATTTTTCTTGTTCATAAGCTAATTCAACTTTTAATGCTGCTACTTCAGCTCTTAATTGTTCTACCTCAGAATTTTTTCCAGGCTTTTTCTTACCCTTCTTACCGAGGCTTAAAGAAGATATTGAACTAGTTCCACTAGCCTTATCTCCATCTTTCTCTCCATGTTTTTCCTTATGTCTCATTGCTTTATTCCTTTTTATACTAAAATTACGACAAATCGTCAGGCACAGAGTACACTAACACCCCCCCTGTCAAGTCTTTATTACAAAAATATTTAAACAACCTTTTATACCCAGCCTAACCTTATGTTTTATATAATTTTATTGTATAAATGCTGAGTCATTCCAGCCTCCGCTGGAATGACTCAGCATCCATAATTATTGCTCGTGCAAAACAAAAACTATATATATAGCAGACGCTACCCGTAACAACACCAATTTTCCAGTTGCCAACCCTGCCCATGCCCTCTATTATCGCGACAAATTAATCAGGAACTAAGCCATGACTATCATAACTCGCTTCGCCCCTTCCCCCACCGGATTTTTACATATAGGCGGCGCGCGCACAGCCTTATTCAACTGGTTATATGCCAAACATAATAACGGGAAATTCCTGCTTAGAATCGAAGATACGGATCAAAAACGCTCCAACCCAAAAGCCGTCCGCGCTATCATAGACGGCCTAAACTGGCTGGGATTATACTGGGACGAGGAAGAAACCTATCAATTCACCCGCCTGAAACGTCATAAAGAAGCTGTCAATGAGTTATTAAAATCCGGCCATGCATATCATTGTTACTGCTCGAAAGACGAACTGGCTGCAAAACGTGAAAAGGCTCAAGCGGAAAAGCGATTTTTCGGGTATGACGGCACCTGTCGCGATTTAGACGAGGCTCCATCGGATATAGAGCCGACAGTGCGTTTAAAAACTCCGGAAGACGGCGAAACAGTGATTGAGGATATGGTTCAAGGCCGCGTCGTAATCCAGAATAGCCAGCAAGACGACATGATTATCATGCGCTCCGACGGCACCCCAACTTATATGCTCGCCGTTGTTGTTGACGATCACGACATGGGCGTAACAGATGTCATACGCGGCGATGATCATCTAACCAACACCGGCAAACAACAGCTGATTTACGAAGCTCTCGGTTGGAATGTCCCGCGCTTTGCCCATATCCCGCTTATTCACGGCCCTGATGGTGCAAAAATGTCAAAGCGTCATGGCGCCCTTGGTGTCGGTGAATATAAAGATATGGGATATCTGCCTGAGGCCATGCGTAATTACCTGCTGCGCCTGGGTTGGAGCCACGGCAACGATGAAATTATCACAGCAAAAGAGGCGATAGAATGGTTCGATATTGAGCATATTGGCAAGTCCCCATCCCGCTTTGACTATGATAAATTAAACCATATTAACGCACATTATATCCGCGAATCAGAAGATTCTAATATATTAAATATCATAACCAACAAGAT
>JAJRPW010000202.1 GCA_024280585.1 Alphaproteobacteria bacterium | reverse complement strand
AGGGTATTTTTGGTTGAACCGCAACTTCCTCTATCTTTTTGCTAACAGAACGTCTTTTTTTCTTAACCTCCACCTGAACATTTTTAACACGCCCATGTGACAGGCTTTGCGACACATTGCCTGCCTTCACCCCCCCCAGTGTCAGCTTGGAGGAGCCTAATGTTAATTTAGAACCTTTGTTATCCTGGTCTTTGCCCATATTATCTTCAACTTATATCAAATTTATAAAACACTATACATTAAGCTTTTTCTTTGCTTTCAGCTTCCTCATCTTTAAACCAATGTGCACGAGCCTGCATTATAAGCTCATCAATTTCAGGGTTTTTTAGCCCCGATTTAGGCACTAATTCTATGAACTCATCTCGTGCCAAATCAGCAAAATCATCCAGGGATTTAATATTATTTTCACCAAGAGCGACCAGAATTTCTCTACTTAACCCTTCAAAATCAAGAAGGTCTTTCTTTATTTTCAGCTTCTTAAGTGCCGTTTCAACATCTTCTTGCTTTTGCTCCAGATATTCTTTTGCACGTTGCTGCAATTCTTTTGCTACATCCTCGTCGAAACCTTCAATCGCTGCCAATTCATCAATCTCTGCAAAAGCAAGCTCTTCAACAGATGAAAAATCTTCAGCAACAAGCAATTGTGCAATTATTTCTTCGACATTTAATGCCTCAACAAATAAGCCAGACACTTTATGGAACTCTTCAGTTCTTCTTGTTGCTTCATCGTCCTCAGTCATTATATCAATTTTCCAGCCGACCAAATCCGAAGCCAGACGTACATTCTGGCCTCTACGGCCAATAGCCAGGCTAAGCTGATCTTCTGGGACAACCGCTTCGATCTTCTCCTTTTCTTCATCAATCACAACTTTGCTAACTTCAGCTGGCGCCAAAGCATTAACCAAAAACGTTGCGGAATCTGCTGACCATTGGATGATATCGATCTTTTCGCCTTGTAATTCAGCTATTACAGCCTGAACTCTAGCGCCCCTAACTCCGACACATGAACCAACCGGATCAATACTGGAATCATTGGAAACAACAGCGATTTTCGCGCGCGAACCAGGCTCTCTGGCAACGCCTTTAATTTCAATAATACCGTCGTATATCTCAGGCACTTCCTGCATAAATAATTTAGCCATAAATTCAGGAGCAGTACGTGATAAAAATATTTGCGGGCCTTTATTTTCCTGTGATACATTTTCAATATATGCACGGATTCTGTCATTAACCCTGAAAGCCTCACCTCTAATTACTGAATTTCTTTGAATAACCGCTTCGGCATTGCCCAAATCAACAATAATATTGCCAAATTCAATTCTTTTAACCGTTCCATTAATAACTTCACCAACACGATCCTTAAAGTCTTCATATTGACGCTCTCTTTCAGCTTCACGTACTTTTTGCACTATAACCTGCTTTGCAGTTTGAGCAGCAACACGACCCAGATCAATCGGAGGCAGTGGCTCAATAAGAAAATCACCAACCTTTAGATCAGCATCTTTTTCCAGCGCGTCTTTTAGCAGAATTTTTGTTTCTTTATTAATTGGATTGCCTTCTTCATCCAACTCTTCTGACTGATAGTCATTATCTACAACTTCAGTTTCACGGAATAATTTAATTTCACCGGTTTTCCTGTCAATTTGTGAGCGAATATTACGGTCGTAACCATATTTTTTCCTTGCGGCGATTGCAACTGACCCTTCCATCGCGTCCAATATCACATCTTTATCGATATTTTTTTCACGCGCAACCGCATCTGCAATTTGCAAAATTTCCATATTACCAAAACTTGTAGAAATAACCATAATATTTATCCTTATATGTTAGTACTTTTATGCATAGCAAGCAATTCGTCATTAAGCACCAGCTTTGCATTTTTAATATTTTCAAAGTTAATAGCCAGTTTCTGTTCGTCAGCGCTGTCTATTGTAACAACATTAGTTGCGATCATTACATTATCGCCGTCTACACCCAATAATTTACCACGAAATTTTCGTGACTCGCCGATTTTATCAAAAGTCTCAATCTTAGCTTCGAGATCCTTGAAGTTTTTAAAATCTTTTAGTCTGGTAAGCGGACGGTCTATGCCAGGCGAGCTAACTTCCAGGTGATATTTTTCGGATATAAAATCCTCAACATCCAAAACAGCAGAAATCTGATTACTGGCTTTTTGACAATCATCGACTCCCACTTGTGTCATGTCAGTCCGGTCAATCATCACCTGAAGAGTTTTACGATCCTCGATAGTAATCATTTTTATACGCACCAATTCGTAACCAAGCACCCCTAAAGAAGGTGCTACCGCATCATTTATTTTGCCTTCTAATGTTGTATCTGCAAGCATAATATTCACTGTCTTTTACATTCAGCCAAAACAAAAGGCGGGCACTGCCCACCTTTAATGCTGATAACATAACACAGGATTCGATAAGACGCAAGTGTTTATTGATTTTGCTTTAAATCCCATCGCCTTTAATCAAAGATAACATCTCAGAAAAGTTGCCGCTCACCTCAACCGCACCCGGCATTTGGCCACGGAACCAGGTAAATTGACGCTTTATGTAATTACGGGTGTTTTGCTGTGATCTATTGATTGCATCTTCAATACTCATTTCATCATGCAGATAAGCGATTAATTCCGGTACACCGTGGGCTTTCATCGCCGGGAGTTTTGGATCAAGTTTCATAGCATCCAAAGCTTTTATTTCCTCTATAACACCTTCATCGATCATATTCAAAAAACGTTTATTGCAGTTATCATATACCTCTTGTCGGTCTTTGTTGAGAAAAAATAATGAAAAGCTTTCTCCAGGATAAAATATTTTCCCAGGTTCCTGCTGCCATTTGCTCAAAGACTTTCCAGTTTGTTTCATAACCTCATAGGCGCGCATTATGCGTATGCCATCATTTTCTTCAAGTTTTGCTGCGGATTCAGGGTCAATTTGCTGGAGTTTTTTATGCAAAGCTGGTGAACCAGATTCTTTTTCCTCCAGACGGATTTTTTCCCGCAAACTTAAGTCTATATCAGGAATTTGCTGAATTCCTTCAATCAGTGACTTTATATACATGCCAGTTCCGCCGACTAGTAAAGGAATTTTACCCTGCTGATGGATTTGATCTATGATTTTTGTAGCCATATCCAGCCATTTTCCGACGGAGCAATGCCGAGATGCTGATAAAACCCCGAATAATTCATGCGGGATATTTTGGCGTTCCTCGATGGTCGGTTGCGCTGTTATTATGGGTATTTCTTTATAAAGCTGCTTAGAGTCGCAATTGACTATTATTGCCCCGATTTCTTTGGCAACTTCGATAGCAAGGGCGGTTTTTCCACTTGCTGTAGGGCCAGCTAGAATGATTATTGGTTTTGTCATTGCTTTTATGGTATTAAAAAGTTGGGTACAGTCGTCATACTGCGGCTTGACCGCAGTATCCAAGAAAAATAAATTATTAGATTTATTAAGATATCATTTTCCTTATTTGTAATATTATAATAGTATCCTTGGATGCTGCGGTCAAGCCGCAGTATGACGACTGTGGGGCATGGCAGCTTCTTAAGCTTTATACGCTAATACTAATTCAACGAGAAATTTATGACCCACAACGTAGTTACATTAATCGCCGGCAAAGATAATTCGCCTTTGGACGAGGCAATAGTTAATAAAGCTTTTATCCGCCTGGAGAAGAAAAAAGCCGCCATTGTTGATATGAAATGGCTGGCGCCGGGTGAGGCTTGTGACATTATATTCGATGGGCTTGAGATTGACCAGGTGGCTGGCGCATTTGAGGAGAAAATTTTCTGTGATTTTATAGTACAAAAAAATGAGAACAGAAAAAAAAAGCTACTGATTTCTGATATGGATTCAACGATTATAAACCAGGAATGTATTGATGAAATCGCCGATAGATTGGGTTTGAAGGAGAAAGTTGCAGCCATTACCGAGCGGGCTATGAATGGTGAGCTGGATTTTAGTGAGAGTTTGATTGAACGGGTGGCTTTGTTAAAAGGCTTGAATGAAAGCGAGCTGGAAGATGTTTATGAAAATAATATCAGTGTGATGTCTGGAGCGGCGGAATTGGTGCAAACGATGAAGAAAAATGGCGCTTATTGCCTGTTAGTTTCGGGCGGATTTACGTTTTTTGCCGATAAAATAGCTGATAGGCTGGGCTTTGACGATAATAAAGCCAATATCCTTGAAATCACCGAGGGTTTATTAACCGGCAAAGTTACTCCACCTATACTTGACAAAGATTCAAAATTAGCGTCTCTTAACAAAGTGGCAAATCAGCTTGAGCTAACAAGTTCGGATATATTAGCTGTCGGTGATGGTGCCAATGATTTACCGATGTTAATGGCGGCCGGGCTTGGAGTTGCATATCATGCTAAACCGAATGTAAAAAGCCAGACTAATGCCAAGATAGATCATGCCGATTTGCGGGCATTATTATATGCACAAGGTTATACAAAAGAGGAAATTAGTGGCTGAAAAAAAAGAAGACTACTCTGAATACATGGATAATTTTATAGAAAGCTCAGCTCTTTATCAGCAAATCATGCTGCGTTATATGGAAAAATCAGAAGACGGGCAAATGCCACTTGTCCCTGATGAAATGACCGAAAAAATGAGTGAAATAGCCACAAAATTATTGCAAGACCCAGATACGTTTTATGAGCAGCAAATTGATCTTTATGCTGATTATGCGAAAATATGGGCAAATTCCCTGGCCAGATATACAGGAGATGAGGCCAAACCTTTATATGAACCCGATGCGAAAGATAAGAGATTCAAGGATGCCGAATGGAGTGATGAGGCAATTTTTGATTTTATCAAACAAGCCTATCTGGTAACTACCAAATGCGCACAGAAATCTGTAGCGCAAATATCCGGGGAGGATAAAGCTGAGGCTGCGAAACTGGAATTTTATACAAAACAAATTCTTGATGCCATGTCGCCCAGCAATTTTGCGGCAACTAATCCAGAAGTTATTCGGGAGACGATTAATAGTAAAGGCAAAAATCTCGTGAAAGGTTTTAGCAATCTGCTGGAGGATTTAGAAAAAAGTAAGCATTTTCTGAATGTTAGCACGGCCGATGACAAATATTTTAAAATAGGCAAAAATATTGCAGTGACTAAAGGCAGGGTCGTTTATAAAAACCAGCTGATGGAACTTATACAATATAGCCCGACGCAAAAGGAGAATTATGCAACTCCGATTTTATTAATTCCGGCGTGGATTAATAAATATTACATATTGGACTTGTCGCCAGATAATTCGCTGGTAAAATGGCTGCTGGATAAAGGCTATAGCGTTTTTATTATTTCATGGGTGAATCCGGATAAATCCCTGGCGGGTACACAATTTGAAGATTATATGAAGTATGGCACTTTGGCTGCTTTGGATGAAATATGTAAAATAACCGGGCAAAAAGAAATTACCGCACTGGGTTATTGTCTTGGTGGAACGTTGCTTTCATGCACCCTGGCTTATTTAAAAGAAAAGAAAGATAACCGGATTAAAGCCGCAACTTTTATGACTACTATGGTAGATTTTTCGGATGTGGGGGAAATGTCGGTTTTTATTGATGATGAGCATTTAAAAAGAGTCAAGGAGCAGATGGAAAAATCCGGCTATCTGGAAGGTTCGCAAATGGCTATGATATTTAACAGCCTGCGCGCTAATGATCTTATATGGTCATTTGTAGTTAATAATTATCTGTTAGGGCAAGACCCTTATGCATTCGATATTTTATACTGGAATGCCGACACAACAAGGCTTGCTGCAAAGGCGCATGGTTTTTACCTGGAGAATATGTATTTAAAAAATAATCTGCAAAAAGCCGAGGGAATCAAACTGCTTGATGTTGATATAAATGTCAGAAATATTGATACGCCATGTTATCTGATGGCAGCGGTGGAGGATCATATCGCGCCATGGAAAACGACATATAAAACCATGCAGCTATTTAAAGGCAAAAATCGATTTGTTCTTAGTGGCTCCGGGCATGTTGCCGGTGTTGTTAATCCGCCTGCGAAGAATAAATATGAATATTGGACAAATGATGCGACAGAAACAAGCTCCGACAAATGGCTAAAGGGCGCTAAGCCCAAAAAGGGATCGTGGTGGAGTGATTGGGACAAATGGAACTCAAGCCATTGCGGTAAGAAAGTTCCGGCTCACAAGGTGGCTAAGGGGATTTGTGATGCGCCGGGGGAGTATGTGCTGGTGAAGAGCTAAGACCTCCACCGAAACTTGATTTGGTTGAGGGGTTTATAGGCGTTGGGTTCTAAAAAAGCAGAACGTACATAAGTACTTGAGCATTTTTTAGGTTTCAACAATGACGAAACCACCAACCAAATCAAGTTTCGGTGGAGGTCTAATACTGCCTGTATTTATTAATCCCTTCCAATGTCACATCGAGATCATAAACCCTGCCTTCAAATCTGTTTTGTTGATCTAGTTTGTGGCCTTGGGCGGTCACAAGAGTTTTTTTGCCACTTTCCACCTTATTTAGATAAAAATCCTTTGCGTTTCTTGGATGTTTATTAAAGAATATGCGAGTTGATAATTCCGCAAAGTCACTATGTCTTATGTTCAGGTTAATATGTGGTGCGCTTGTATCGTCTGTTAAGCCGGGAAGTATAGTAATAAAACCATATTCGCCTAGATTGTTGGTTTGGGCTGTTCCTGAATATCTAAAATGTTTGTCATATCTTTTGTCTTGCACATTCCATTCGGTTTTGAGATCATATTCATCCAGGTATTTACCGGCATTATCGGCTTGCCATATTTGAATCACAGCGTTTGAGATTGGCAAGCAGTCCTCATCAACGATTTTACCGGCAATTTTTATATATTGCCCCATTGCCTTTCTCGCCGCACCTGGTTTTCTCACCAGATTATTGCTTTTATTGATGATTTTCAGAGGGATATTGTCCGTTGGAATTGTCGGCGTGACTATGCAGCTCATCTTCGCGCGCTCAAGCGTTATTTCTTTTTCCACAATTTCTTGCTTGGGCAGGCCGTCATCTGCGCCTGCTATAACTTCATTAGCTGCAATAATTATCAAGCCCCAAAGCATAAGAGCCATGAAAAACAAGAACAATTTGCCGGATAAAATCTTCATTATTACTACTTTATCAGTTAAAGAAGTAACATTTATATCATGGTTTGATTAGAGGGCAAGCTTATTATGGCAGGGTCATTTCATAAATTCCCTTTTAAATTGAGTTATTTTGCATCGATACAATCTTTTATACCATGCTAACCTCATGTTTTGTATAATTTTATCGTATAAATGCTGAGTCATTCCAGCGCAGGCTGGAATCTAGTCCAAACAAAATCTATGGGTGTAGCGAATTCTTATAAACAGTAATTTTTTATTAGGACTAGATTCCAGCCTGCGCTGGAATGACTCAGCATTTACAGGCGAAGTAGCACAAAACATAAGTTCTAATATTACCACTTAAAGTTGTGAAGCTTGTGGCCATAGAAAAACTTGGTTGTATTCATGAAATGACCGTGCTTATTATGGGCAAGACAGATCCCATTTGTCGCATAGGTAGTTTTCCGTATCGGTTTTTTCTGTACCATTCAAAGCCTTGTTATATATAATAATTTCACCAATATATCCGGTAAAATACCTGGTGCCGTTCCATGAACTAAGATTGCCTTTGCTTCTACCTATCGTGCCAGTCCCCATCCCTGTAATAGCCGTTGTATTAGGATCACTTCCGCTATATCTGGCTCCACCCTCTATTACATCAATGGTTTGACCAGCCGATGTATCAAATATAACGGTAGCTATTGCTGGATTTCCTGCGGAATATGCAGGAGCCGGAGAGGTAAAATTATTAGATTGATGTTCAATAGCCATCCCTGTGTTGCCAAAATAACCAAAATAAAGTGTAGCAAAAGTTTTGGAGCCCAGAACAGGGTGAGAAGCATTACTATTTGTTCGTCGCATTAAAGTGGCAATTGAATAAGAAGTGTTTTTTAAGAATGATAGGTCAACTTGTAAATATGCTGGGCCGCTCCCCGCAAAATGTATAGCATTGTGGCTATTGATTCCTACTTTATAAGTACTATTATAATTCATGCTGGAATTATTCCAGGCATTTCTATTATTACCGCTTTTATCACTCCAACCCGTCACTTTACCGCCAGCTCTATTGCCAGTTCCTATTGTAACAGTGCCCTCATCCTGGGCATCAAGCCATAATTGTAAGTTGCTGGAAACCGGAGGGGCTGCAAGAGCAAAGCAGGAGGTTAGTCCCCATTTATCACATAGATAGCCCTCAACTGACTCGCGATCACTATCTGCCATAGCATGGTTATACATAATAATTTCACCAAAGACTCCGTTATAGTAATTTATGATAGAAGTGCTAGTTCTACGTAAGCCACCGAACCCTCTTCCGCTGCCTCCGCTAGTATACGATTCAGCGCCTATATATAGAGTTTCATTACCAAAATTATTGGTATTATTTTTGTAAGTCCCCCACCCATTATTATCCTGGTCAGTCAGTTGTTGACTGTTTTTATATGCCACCGCCTCTGGATTTGTTAATGATCTATCCATTACGGCAGTATATATAACAGGTGTGGTCCAATATGCATCATAAGAAATTTCATTGTTTCCTGCATTTCCTCTTACCCTGGTGAAAAACCCAGATACGCTTAAGGAGTCCTTTCTATAAAGACTATTAAGGAATCCATTTGTTGGAAAAGATGCAAAGGTATTTGAGCCTTTATTAGCTAAAGAGGTCGTATCATTCTGCATTAAATATATCATAGTGACCCCATCAGTTGCGGAAAGATCAATTGTGCTTACTGTATTCATAGAGCCGCTGGATCCATCAAAGTCCATCACATTCTTACCGTTAATCGCCCTTGCTGAGCTATAGGTTGGTTCTTTTGCAGAGCTTGCCTGAATAGCATGCTTGCCATTACCCGACTTATCCTGCCAACAACCAACCGTATTACCCGCTGATGCACTGGCTGAACATCCTGAATCGGTAAATAATGTTGAAGCATCATCGCTATCCAGCCATAATTGCAAGCCCGTAGTAAATGGTAGAGTTGATGCCGCAGAACAATTTGAAGTGCTTATAGCTATGCCCCATTTATCTGAGAGATATGCTTCAACCAGGCATCTGTCAGCAAGACTCAACTCTTTTTTGTAGAATATTAGCTCGGCTATATTTCCGTCTAGTTTAGAACCGGCGGAATAAGTTCCACCCCACGCGCCAATATATATATCCTGGCCAGTATTTGTAGTTACAGCTAAGTCTGCGGAGTTTGATAATGCACCATTTACATGCAGTGATACTGTCGGTGTCGCACCGGAAGTTATTGTTGAGCTGGTGATATAAGATGTTGCTGTCGAGTAGGTAGAACCGGCAAGTACGGCCCCATCATTATTTGATACTTCATATGGAATATAAATAGAGTTGGCGCTGTTGGTAACTAGTCCGTATTGGCTATGAGTACCATTGGCAAATTTAGTCAAAACACCCTGCGATGCACTCGATTGATCCGTACTGAAAACAGTAAAATAGGTCATATCAGTATTAACATCAAAGCTGGCATCATTAGCCACAGTCATATAGTGATTACTACCGTCAAAATTAAGAGCCGTTCTGTTGCTTATTGCATTTGTATTTAAGACAGGCCTGTTTGCCGAAGAAGTTTGCTTAGCATGATTATTATTACCCGATTTATCTCGCCAGCAGCCAATGGTTCCTCCGGCAGAAGTAAGATTGCTGACCATGGATGTACAGTTAGTATCCTGGAATATGGTGTTGGTGTCGTTACCATCAAGCCATAAAGAAAGATTGGTTTTTATCGGAATGCTTGTATTATCACATGCTCCAGCCGGAGTCGTCCAGTCGCCATTATTGTCACAATCTCTTATTACTTGCCCTTCTTTAGCAGCTCCCGGACATAATCCCAATGCGCCGGTAGTTCCGGAATCAATAGTTGGCCAGATTGCCCCTGCCGCATTATCATTTACACATTGTTTTTTGATACATGCGTTAGTTACAGCAGTCCAATTGCCGGAGCCATCACAATCCCTGGTTGGTAATGTAGAACCATCAAACGGTGCATAGCCAGCTGTGCAGACAGTAGCAGATAAACCCACATCATTTGAATCAGCATCAGCCCATCTGGCAAAACCATCCAGATTGCCAGAGCCTTTGCATATATTAGCCTGGGCACAATTGCTGTTGATATTTACCCAGCCTGTTGTTTTACAAACCTGCATTACCACTCCTTCGGAATTATTAGGGCAGGACTCACCTTTAGCTACTCTATAACTGCCAATCGGCTGGCTGCTGCAAGTTTTTGGCTTACAAGTATCCGTTTGAGTAGTCCAATAATTTGGATTTGGTGCAGAATTTTCTATACATATTTGTATATTATCTCCAACTTCACCCGGAGGGCAATTTATAGATCTTGTATTGCCCGCCGTACAAACGCCACTATATTGCGGTGAACATTGGTTGGTTTTTACCTCAAAAGTTCCATCAATCATACAAACATCCAGAGTTGTGCCAGCATAATTAGCACCGCAAACAGCGCCATTTTGCGCTGTTCCAAGAGCATCTGCGCTGCATTTAATTGCCACACAATTATCACCTGCGACATCGGTTTGCCATGCACCTGATACACAAGTCTGGCTAATATTCCCCGTGTAACCTATATTGCATGCCTGCCCTCTTTTGTCGCCATTTGTACAGCCTGCGCTGGTATCTACCACACAATCCTCGGATTTGGTAACCCATATGCCTTCTGTCGAACATTCTTGTATTGTACCCGAGCCAATCTGATTATTAATGCAAGACAAGGTTCTGGATTGTCCTGCTTTCTTGCCGCCGGAACATTCAATAGGAGCGCAATAATGGCCTGATTGCTGCCAGCTACCCACATCAAATGAGTTTATTTTACAAATTTCCATTACACGGCCTTCATAACCAACGGGACATCTTTTAGAGCTATCCGGAGTTTCCCTTGTTAAGCCTGCTTTGTTGCAGATACCAGTGATGGGGTTTTGTGCTACCGTTGACGATGATATTATAAAAAACAAGCGGCAGGTGAGGGATTTATTTTGCAGGTTATATACATTAGCGGTGGAGCAGTCAGCGCCTGCTACTCTTATTATGCCTGTGTCAGCCTGGCCGTCATCTATGCGCTCATCAATGGATTTTGCATCTTCTGCACTTATAATAGGACGTTCATCCGAGCCTGAATCAAATCCGGAAAACTCGAAAACTACCGATGATTTACCAATATTCGATAAAACTGATGGTAGTGATGGGCCTGATAAATTAACTATCTTATAACCGCTGGTGGCTATGGAACCTTTTGGAACTCCTTCACCTGGTTTAAACCCGCTGGTGCCGTCATAAGAACCGTCAATTAGGCCTGCATATGATAAATGTTGCCAAAAGCGCAGTGCTTCAACGTCAGTATCAATTGCGCCATTGCCGTTACCGCCAATTCCAGACGCACTTGTGATAGCTGATGTTTCTGCGATATCACCAGGAAGCCCGTCATAAAGCTCATCAAATTCGATCATTTTATCAGCAAAGCCATTAATGTCCGATACAATGTCGCCGAGCTTTGATTTATGTAAGATTGCAATTCCTTGCGTTGTGACGGTAACTATGGCCGCGAGAGAAGCTATGACAATAGCCATTTCGATTAAACTGAAACCTCTTTGTTTCTTAATGTGCGCTTTCAATTAGGTCTATCCTTTTATGTAATGTCAAAGTTTATATTTTGCATTCTTTATCACCTATTTATTCCTGTCCGCCATCGGTTATTGTCCAGCTGTCGTCTGAGATTAATGCTGCTCTGGCAGTTGTTGCCGCTCCGGCGGAGTATTTAGCGGAAGTGTTTGTTAGGCTTACTCCACTTTGTACAGTCTGGCCTTCCCAGCCGATTAATATTGCACTATAGTTAGCCGTTGACAGGCTCGTTGCGTTTTGGAACATATTTTGCATATTGGTAACCGCTCCAACATTCCATGCGGCTATATTTTGATTAAACGGGGTATTATAGAACATATTTGTCATATTTGTCACTTTTGCGGGATTCCAACTGCTGATATCCTGGTTAAATGCTGAGCCTATAAACATATTAGTCATATCAGTCACATTTGCAACATTCCAACTGCCAATATCCTGGTTAAACGGGGCAGAATAGAACATGTTGTTCATAGTAGTTACGGCTGAGGTATTCCAGGCGCTTAAATCACTATTAAAGCTAGTAGCTCCATAGAACATTTGCTGCATATTAGTTACGGCTGAGGTGTCCCATTTGCCTGTGGCTCCGATGGCCTGATTAAAGCCGTTATTCAGGGCAAACATAACCCTCATATTAGTCACACTTGAGGTATCCCAACTGCTTATGTCCTGATTAAAGCTATCGGTATTATAGAACATAGCCACCATATTGGTTACATTTGCAGTATTCCAACTGCCGATATTCTGATTGAAGGCAGTATTGTCTTGGAACAGAGATTGCATGTTGGTCACCGCTCCAACATTCCAACCGCTAATATCCTGATTAAATGAGGTTCCATAGAACATATTTGTCATATTTGTCACTTTTGCAACATTCCAACTGCCAATATCCTGGTTAAACGACCCGTTTATAAACATATTGAACATACTGGTCACATTTCCAACATTCCAACTGCCAATGTTCTGGTTAAATGGGGTTTGATAGAACATTTGCTGCATATTAGTTACGGCTGAGGTGTCAAAGGCGCTCAAATCACTATTAAAGGCAAATGCATTATAAAACATTTGCGACATACTGGTTACGCTAGAGGTGTCCCATTTGCCTGTGGCTCCAATGGCCTGATTAAAGATGTTGTTATTGGCAAACATTTGCTGCATATCCCACACACTTGAAACATCCCAATCACTTATATCCTGATTAAAGGAATCGGCGTTATAGAACATGCCCCTCATGGTAGTTACGCTTGAAGTGTCCCAGCTGCCTATATCCTGATTAAAGGCAGTGGCTTGCCAGAACATATGGGCCATACTGGTTATACTGGAGGTATCCCAAGTGGTTATATCTCCATTAAAGGCAGTTGCGTTATAGAACATTTGCGCCATTCTGGTTACATTAGAGGTGTCCCACCCACTGAGGTCACCATTAAAGTTGGTGGCACCTTCGAACATGCTGAGCAGATCAGTGGTGCCTGTTAAATCCAGACTATCTGTTGCATTAGAGGTTAAGTTAGAACAGCCTTTAAAGGCACTGTGGTAGCTTCCAACATTAAGAGTTCCCCAGTTTTCTATAGTCGTAATTTTTGTCTTATCACCACCATTGTTAAAGCGGAAGCCGGTTATTGTGCCTACCATAGTTACGGTATATGTGCCAGCCGTAGCATATGTATGCGGCAGGTCAGAATCGTTATATGCTGTTATAGTGTCAATTCCGCTGCCATCACCCCAATCAACCGTGAAGTTATATGTTCCGCCATTATAAAGTGGCAGTGCAACTGTTTCACTAGAGCCTGTGGTTGTCCATGTGCTTACAAAATCAGGGCTAGGAGGAGTGGTGCAATATATATTCGCCGATATACCCCATTTATCGCATAGATAGGACTCCACTAGGCCGCGATTGCCGTCGGACAGGGCTGTATTGTAAAGCACAATTTCAGCCATATTGCCGTCCCAGAAGCCCGAGCCGCCACCGTTTTGGCCTATATATAATGCGAGGCTATTTGTTGTTCCTGCCGCATTATGAGTTACAGTTCCTTTGGTAACGCCGTCACGGTAAAAAGTTACATCATAGCTGCCATCAAAAACAATTGAGGTAAGGTAAGGCGTTGCAGTAGATGACCAATAAACGCCGCTACTATCATAATCCTTAACGCCAGCAGTGGTAAACCTGATTTTACGGCCAGTTGTTCCTATGCCGAATCCAAATCCGCCACCACCGCTACCTTTCTGGAAAAACCTACTAGTGATTGCAGGGGCTGTGGTATCAGTTGTAGCTATAGAAAATATGGTTAAGTTGCTTACTAGGTCTAATGATGCATTATCACTGATAGTCATATAATCAGTGGTTCCATCAAAAGTCATCACCGGTCTGCCGTTGATTCCACCGATTGTGTATGTTGGTTTATTAGCTGCTGTTGCCTGCACCGCATCATTGTCATTGCTCGATTTATCGACCCATGTAGCGACAGATGCGCCATGTACATTTTCTGTGCCATCATTATTGGGATCAGATGCATCAAGCCATAGTTGCAGGCCGGTCATATACGGCAATTCGGTATCGCCGATTGTTATGCCCCATTTATCACTCAGGTATTTTTCGACTTTTTGGCGCTCTGAGTCTGTTAGGGCAACGTTATATAGGAGGGTTTCTGCCATGTAGCCATCAAGTTCATTATATCCATCTACTCTGTTTCCGATATATAGCGGGTTTCCAGTGTCCCCCATGGTTGTTGATATGGTAGATGATCCGTTTGTTACACCATTTAGATAATGTTTAGAAGCTGTTCCTTCCATGGTGACAGCAAGAATTACAGGTGTATTTATATTAAATCCTGTAGACGCCCAACTTGAATATGATCCACTGCCATTTCCTCGAAGGAAAACCATTCTGTTATTACCTGAGTTATTAAGCCAAAAATCGTATGAAGAAGGCTTGTTTGAACTAGTTTTAGCAATAATTGAATGGTATCTTAAAGTATGCCTGGTTATAACGGTAAGCATGCTTAGGTCGGCGTTTATAGTTAAAGATGCGCTATGTGCTGCAATTAAGGCATCATCGGCACCATCAAAATCTAAGATACTTTTTCCATTGATACCAGACGTGTTTAGATGAGGCTTATAGCTTGCAGAGGTGCTTTGTATAGCATTATTGCCATTGCCTGATTTATCCTGCCAGCAGCCGACATCATTGCCATTTGTTGCAGCTACAGTGCAATTAGATTGCTCCCATAAAGTGCTTGCATCCGCTGCATCGAGCCATAATTTCAGGTTTGAAGCCGGATCGGCTGTTGCTGGGGTGACGGATATGCCCCATTTATCGCCTAGATATTCTTCTACGTCACCACGATCAGCGGTGGATAGGGCGGAAGGGTAGATAATTATTTCTCCAAATGCACCGTTATAATATTGACCCGTACCGCCTCTGGAGCCAATATAAAGAGCGTGGTTGCCGAAATTGTTTGTGTTGTTACCTGAAGCGCTGCCGGTTTGCCTTGAGAGCAAAGCTCCATTCTTATATTGTTTTGTTTCGGGGTCGGTCGTTCCTTTATCCAGAGCAACAGTATATACCATGGGATCGGTAAAGAATACATTGTGACCTGCACCGTTGCTACCGACATTACCTTTTGTGTCTACAACAAATCCATTATAACCATTGCCGCCTGAGCATCCATCACATCTGTAAATGATATTATAGAAGGTTGTTGTATAGCTATTGGCATTTGCCGATAGTTCCGTGATTACTGTAAACGTATTGTTGCTAAGGCTTGTCGTATCATTTTCCATTAGATGGAACATGGTTAGTGCATCAGTCCCAGAGAAATCTATTGATGAGGTAATGATAGTATTATCAGTACCGTCGAAGTCTATTACATTTCTGCCGTTTATAGCCCTTGCTGCACTGTAGGTCGGCTCTTTTGTAGTAGATCCTTGAGTAGCGTTCTTACCATTACCCGACTTATCATGCCAGCAGCCGATAGTGTTTGTTGCCGCTGCCGCGCCGGTACAGCCGCTTGCGGTATATAAAGTGTCTGCATCATCTGCATCGAGCCATAAAGATGGCTGGGTTGAAACCGGCAAATACGATATATCCCATTTATCAGCTAGATATTCACCAACTTTCAAACGATTGGCGGTGGTTAGATCATCCTTATACAATATTACTTCAGCTATTTTACCGTTGTAATATTTGGATGTATCATTATAGAATCCTATGGATAAAGTCTCTGAAGCTGACGTATCTAACGCATCATTTAAGGTTCCTGTGTTTCTTTGTACGCCATTCATATATGTAGTACCAGTGGTGGGGGTCTTTAAATTCGCAGTAATATTCCATTTTTTAAGATGATTATTCGGTGTAAAACTAATCCGGCCTCCTGAGCTTATATTACCAAAATCAAAATAAAATATTGATGATCCCCATACTGCATGCGTATTAATTCTGTTGGTGCTAGTGCTCCCCCAATAATATATTGATGAAGCTTGAGCTACGTCCTGATAGGTTACCATAAAAGATGTAAAATTATTCGCGCCAGCCAGCGATGAACCAAGTACACTTGCTCTGGATAAAGCATCATTAGTTCCATCAAAATCCAGAATATATCTGCCGGTTTTTGGCGATCCGGTTTTGGTATAAGTTGGTCCGTTAGCTTCTGTACCTTGCGTTACATCCAGTCCATTGCCCGATTTATCCTTCCAGCATTGGACATTATCGCCCGCTTCCGCCAAATCCTGGCAGGTTGAATCTTCATATACAGATGAGTAATCGTTAGAATCAAGCCATAGACTTAAATACTTTGTTACCGGCAGGCTGGTTTTGCTGCATTGTCCGGCAAATCCGGATAATGTACCTACGCTCGAAACGTCTGTACAGTCCGCTGTTAAATAGCCTTGTGAGTTAGCGCCATTACAAAAACCGATAACATCTGAAGTTCCGGCATTAGATGCAGGCCAGGTTGCCCCGGCAGTGTTAGAGCTTGTTGCACAAGTCAAAGCTATACAAGGAGTGGAAACTGTTTGCCACACACCACTTGAGTTACAATTTCTTGTCGGCAAGGATCCGTTCATTTTATAGTTAGCCTGACAGCTGCCCGCAGAAACACCATTAGTGCTTACAGCTGAGTTCGGCCAATTTGCAAAACCGTCTTTATTGTTTATACCCGAACACCCGGCACCTGAGGTACAGTTTTTATAGATTTTTTTCCACGATCCATCACTATGGCATATTTCCATAACCAAGCCGGACCCACCACCTGGGCATGATTCGCCTTTGGCGGTTCTGATTTCACCAACCTGCTCATTACCGCAAGTGACTTGAGCACAAGTGTCGGTTAAAGTTGTCCAGTAATCGTTGTCACCATAATCTTTGCAAGTTAGTGTGTGTACACCTGTTTCACCGGAAGGACAGCCAATATCTTTATCGGCAGTAACTCCTGACGTACATGCCCCTGCATAATCGGGCAAACAGCTGTTAGAAGTAATTTTCCAGTCGTCTATAGTACATGTTTCTGTTGCAGTTCCGTAATAATCAGCATCGGTACAGCCGCTAGCATAAGCTCTTGTCGCTCCTAATGCTGTTGCGCCACAAGTTATATCAGCGCAAGTGTCAGTACCGCTTACCCAGGTTCCAGCCGGACAGCTTTGTGAAACAGAACCGGTTTGCCCATAACCACAGGCTTTTGTTCTGGTATCGCCGATGGTACATGAGGATATGATGTCAGGCACACAATTTTCAGAGGCTTTTTCCCATAATCCCTGGCCTTCGCATTTTTGTACTAAACCACTGCCAGTTTCATTATTAATACAGGAAATGGTTCTGATATCACCACGGTTAGCGTTGCCTGCACACGCTACAGGTTTGCAGTTTTTGCTGGTGATAGCCCAGGTTCCGATATTCGATGCATTAACCCTACATGTTTCAATCACTTGACCTGCAAAACTTGGCGGGCATTTTCTTGGCAAGTCAGTTGTGGCATTAGAAGTTGTGATTGCTTCTCTCGACAGGCCTAAAATATTACATGTTCCGGTAATTGCTGCGGCGTCACCTATGCCAGAATGTGACCCCAGAATGAATTGCAAACGACAGCTGATAGTATCGTTAGTTAGATTATAAGCACCGCTGGCTACACAATTTCCGCCGGAACCACTGCCTGACGCTCTTATTATGCCAGTGTCCGGATCACCATCATCGGCTTTTTCATCAATGGCCTTAGCGTCCTCCGGATGTAAAATAGCCAGATTATTAGCACTTGCAGAAAATCCAGCCAGCTCTACAACAATCGCCTGGCTCGGTACGTTAGTTAAAGTTGTTGGATCAATGGCGTTATATCCACCGCTCTTGACGGAGCTTTTTGGTACGCCAATACCCGGTACATAAGTACTTGTGCCATTATATTGACCTTCAATAAGACCTGCTTTTGCCAGATGTTTCCAAAATTCCAGTGATTCTGTTGCGGTGTTTATTGATCCGTCACCATTACCCGCTACAGCACCAGAAAAAGCCGACACATCCGCTGTATCACCGGGCAGAGCGCCATATTGCTCATCAAATTGCTCGATAGCCTCATAAAAGGCACTAATATCTTTTAGAATATCGCCCAGACGGGCTTTTTTTACAAGAGATACGCCACTTGAGGCAACCACCACAATTGCAGCGACAGACGCTATAACAACGGCCATTTCTACCATGGAAAAGCCTTTTGCGCCCTTAAACATTTTCCTTAACTTACTCATCCAGTTCCCCTTGTACTAAATTACTCAGTTGATCTAAAATTGTAACATGTATATTACGGCAATGCAACAAAATACTAATACATGAAACTCACAATAACAAAATACTTTATATTAGCAACTAATAGTTACAATACTGCCCAGGGCGTTAATCTTCGGCTTATATATGTAGGACTTACGCATGAAGTCGTCTTTTTGTTTGTTTTGTCGTTAAAAACAACCTAAAAGTACTCATGTACTTCGTGTACACTCCGTTTTTTAGAACATTTTTGCCTAAAAACAATTCAAAAATACTCGTCATGCGTAAGT